>JANOZG010000532.1:0-4769 GCA_031429275.1 Planctomycetota bacterium | reverse complement strand
AAACGAATATGTTGAAACTCCAAATCGCTGTGGCGGAGCTGCGACGGTCGAAGCAATTTCGTCGGCAGCGTGTGTGATACCTGATCCGATCAGGGTTGCCGTCGTGGAGGCAGCAAGCGTGCTGGTAAGAAACGAGCGACGATGAAGTGACATAGAAAAAATCCGGCAAAGGTTAAAATTCACAGCGAACGACGGGCAGCGTCTGGATTTACTCCGCATGCTCGGCAATGACAGATGACACGTCCGCAGGTTCTTTGCGACACACCTCGTTAAAGCGAATCCGATTGCCGAATGGGTCAGTCACTTCCACGCACCAGCTGTTGTAAAACGTACGTTCAATGCTGGGGCGCATATAGCCGTATCCGCGAGAAGTAATGGTTGCATGAAATTGTTCAATGCCGTTCATCCAGACAAACACGGTTGAACCCGGACAACAGTCTCCATGATGTTCCGAAAGATGCAGGATCAAATCGTCTTTGGAAATCTGCAGGTACACGGGAGAGCTGCCATCAAACGTATGCTCCCAGTCTACTTCGAATCCCAGAAACCCGATGTAGAAATCCTTCGCCTTAACCACGTCGAAGATGCGCATGATCGGAATGGTGCTGAGGAAGTTTGAAGTCATTGGGGGCAATCCGGTGCTCTAAAACAGTTCGTAAATTTCACGATAACCAAAATCAACCAATGGAAACGGACGACCAGCGGGGCCCGGCAGATGCGAATCCAGTTTCAAGCCAAGGCTGTGAAACACAGTTGCAATGACATCACCAGGCTGCACGGGGCGATCCGCCGGCACACCACCGATCGGATCGCTGGCACCGACGACCTGTCCTCCTTTCACTCCGCCGCCTGCAAATCCCACTGTAAAACATTGAGGCCAATGGTCTCGCCCGCCAGCGGGATTTACTTTCGGAGTGCGGCCGAATTCCGCCACGTTACAGACCATCGTGTTTGGCAACAATCCACGCTGATGCAGGTCCTCAACCAACGCTGAATAGCCCTGATCGTATAATGGAGCCACGATATCACGCATGCCCTCAATGGAAGTAAACGGTTTGGAACCATGAATGTCCCATGTGATTTCGTCGAACACCGTAAGGAATGTATTGACTGTTACGAATCGCACTCCGGCTTCGACCAGTCGTCGAGCCAGTAGACAGCATTGTCCGAACCGATGCATGCCGTAACGTTCGCGAACCGATTGTGGCTCTTTTGACAGATCAAACGCATCGCGTGCCTGGGGACTGGTCATCAACCGATAGGCTGCTTCGAAGTTGCGACCCATCATCGTGGCGTTTTCTGTCGATTCAAAATCTTTGACTGTATTGTCAACGAGATCACGGAGTTTTCGACGTCGCTGCATGCGAACTTCCCCGAGCGATTCCGGCGGCAACAAGTCTGGAACCTTAAAGTCCGCTTTTGAGGGATCAGCCATCAGTGCGAACGGATCATGTGCCTTGCCGAGAAATCCGCCAGCCTGACCGTTCGGAAGATTTCCGCCGCCACGGCCCATGGGTTCGGGCAGGACAACGAATGGTGGAAGATCTGTGCGACGTCCTTTGAGATAGCTTACAACAGCACCAGCATGAGGCGAAAGAACTCCACCAGAGAATTGTCGCCCGGTCTGCATCATTTGCCAGCCGGCATCGTGTACCGCAGCGCCTGTATGATGGCAACTTCGCACCAGGGCCAGATGTTCTGAAACGCTCGCAATCCTGGGCAGGATTTCAGAAATCTGATAAGCACCGCAACTGGTGGCAATAGGTTTGAACGGCCCACGAACCTCGGACGGCGCTTCGGGCTTCATGTCAAACGTATCAAGCTGACTGGGCGCGCCGAGATTGAAGATCATGATACATGAACGTTCGTCATGACCACCGGCGACGTGCCCTTGCTCTTTGGCTTCCAGATAATCTGCTAACGAAAGTCCGGCTACGCCCAACGATCCAACCTGCAGGAAGTCGCGCCGTGTTGTTCCGTCGCAAGTGTGAGCCGTACCGCGTCCAGTGAAATTCAGCATAAAGCCCTCGAGTCAGACGATTCGTGGAAATCGCCGGAGATTACAGCGACTGACACTGTCGCATCGTAATGAGCGTCGCCCGTGTTCACAACAATACTGTAAATTTTGGCGAGGCGAATCAGTGATTCGTCGTTAGTTGTTGGACACGGGGTCGGGAGCAGTCTGGCACTCAAGGTCGTTGTGGGACCCTCCAAAGTTCCTCGTTTGGCAATTGAATCCAGCGAAGCCCTGCCGACTTCATCTGCGAATTAGAAAGGCGACCGGCAGACTGGAATTTACCTGCTGAGCCTGAGGCGCCAGTGCTTTGTCTGCCTTTGGAATACGGGTTGTGCCGTTTTTTGTACGACGGACTTCCAGTCCGTCGGCGGAACCCTTTATCGACGGACTGGAAGTCCGTCGTACCCAATGAACGAGCCTTGACAGAGCACTAGCGTCTCAGGCTCAAGTCAATTCAGGCCTCTAAATCTATTCCTGCTGGTCGCCTCATAAGCACGCATTTTACCCGGCTTTCGCGACCGTCATTATTAATGCTTGTGATTTGCCTGCAATGTCTCGCGGCGAATTTGACGGAAGTGTCTATGCAGACTTGACGCAACGAACAGAACGCAAAGAATACAGTGTTGCATGTGTGGAAACAAAATCTCGTCGCATGCATTCACATATTCTGTCCTGGTATCTTAACCCGCTGAATCTGGCAGCGAGTATTTTGCGGTTCGGTCGCATTTTCCCCAGGGAGTTCTTCAATGTTGAAATTGTCTGCATTTTCTCGCTTGGCAACGTGCTCCGCGATTGTCCTGACGCTCGGCCTGGCGATGACTTTGGCGTGTGACACCGCACTTGGTCAGCAGCCTGCTGTCAAAGGCGTTCGGGAAGAAAAACTGGCCGCTGGAGATGGCTGGCCGATCCACGCAACATACTATGAATCAGCGAGTGGCAAGGAATCACCAGCGGTGATTCTACTCGCGGGGGCAGAGGGCGTTGATAAAAAGGATGCTCGAAATCGACGCATCTGGCAGAACACTGCCCTTGGGTTGCAAAAAAGCGGATTCGCCGTGATCGCCGTGGACTTAAGAAAACACGGCGACAGTGTTCCGGAACAAGCGGCAGGGCAGACATCTACGATTAAGATGGCTCCCAATGATTATGTACTCATGGCAAGCCTGGACCTCGAAGCCGTGAAAGAATTCCTGCTGGAAGAACACAAGAATGAAAAACTGAATATTCGTAAAACCGGAATTGTCTCAGTCGGATCGAGCGCCTTAGTTGCTGCTTCTTTCGCCGCAGCCGACTGGGCGAGAAAGCCATATCCTGATGGCCCAACGCCTGACACCAGCACTCCGCGCGGTCAGGATATTCGATCTCTGATCATGTACAGCCCGAATGCAAACGTGAAGGGATTGAACTCAAATGCAATCATGAAAACGCTGAGCGTGCGCGAGATTGCGATTCATATCGTGGCTTCTAAAGACGTCAAAGAGGATTTCAAGAACGCTGAAAAAATCTACAAGGCAGTTGAGATTAAAGGCGAACTGTACAAAGATGGTCGTAAATTCACGACGGCTGCAGGTGATATCACGGCTGAAGGATTTCTTGAAGGCCGATTTGCTGAGCCTACAAACAAAGATGTCACCGAGTTTCTGACTAAAAGTCTTAAGGAACTCGATATGCCCTGGGCCTCTCGCAAAAGCCGCCTGGAATAATTGATCGCTGCGAGCATTGAGCGTCAGCCTCGATGTCTGCCATTATTCAGAATGCCGACGGTTATTAAATCCTTTATCTCCGTAGTTGATTAATGACATCTCAACCTGCCGCCACAAGACATTCCACAGGTATCCCTCGACTTGATCAGGCTCTTGGTGGAGGCCTGATTCCCGGCACGTTGACCGTGGTTATGGGCGCGACGGGGATTGGTAAGACGCAACTGGGCGTGAGTTATGCTTTCGCAGGTCAGCAACAGGAGCAGCAGACTGGCATCCTGTTCGACCTGACGACGCGGGGCGATTCGCAGAATCAGCCGGAGTATGCAGAACGAATGTTCGGCTGGAAGTTCAGGACTCGCACAACTGCCAGTCATTTCGATCCAGCTGTCGTCTGGGATCGAGATCAAATTCGATCCGACTATCTGCACGCCTTTCATCGCGGTGGGCGCCGAGTCACGATCGGCGACATGCAGCCGGAGGAATGGCAGGAATTCAAAGCCGATCTGATGCGGCGTCTGGATCAGACGATCGCGTTCTTCTATGGCAACTTTGTGCATGGCGTTCGACGATGCGTGATTGACGGCGTTGAACCGACGACGAGGGATTCGGATTCTTTCCAGTTTCACCTGTTTGACTACATTTATCACCAGGTGCTGCGAAAAGATCACGATTGGCTGGCAAGGGATTTGTTTCGAGTCCACTTTCGACAACAGGAGCCGCAAGTGATGGCTCATCCCTACGATCATAAGACGATCGGCGGAATGCTGCTGTATACCAGCCACGAAGTAATGCTGGATGATTTGGTCAGCCGACCGATTCAATCGGGCGACGTGCTTTCCAACGCGAATACGATCCTGCTGATGGGGAAAACTCGCTCTGGCGACCAAATGGGAAGAGCCATCTACGTGGCCAAACATCGCGGCAGCGCATGCGAAGAATCGATCCTTCCGTATCGTATCACAGAACGCGGCATCGACTTTTAATGCCTGTTTTCCGCTTAAAGCCTGACGGGGTAGCGGAATAGAATCCCGTCGGCGGAGCGACGGGTG
>JANOZG010000531.1:0-1993 GCA_031429275.1 Planctomycetota bacterium | reverse complement strand
ACCGACAAGCCTGCTTATTCGACTCAACGTGGAAGAATCCAAGATCATGCGAATTCGCTTCTCTATCGCCGCTACTATCATTTTTCTTTTCCCAATTCTTGCGAATGCGCAACCAGCCTCAACGACAGAATCTCCAATGATCAAAAGACCAATCACTGTGGAAGATCTGTTTCAATTCAAGCGTGTAGGGCCTCCGGACATCAGCCCGGATGGCAGGTGGGTCGCCTATGCTGTTTCGGAGATCACGGACTCAAAGCAGAATAAGTCCCTCTCTCGCCTGTGGTTGGTGCCAGCGGATGGCTCATCGCCGCCGAGACAACTCACCAACAGCACTGCCAAGGACACAAATCCAAAATGGTCACCCGATGGACACTGGATTCTGTTTGAATCCACAAGATCCGGCAGCAGCCAGTTATGGGTCATCAATCCTGCCGGTGGCGAAGCGCTGCAGTTGACAACAATCAGCACTGACGCATCAAACGGAACCTGGTCTCCTGACGGAAAACACGTTGCCTTCGTGTCGGCCGTCTATCCTGAATACTCTCCGCTGCCATTTGCAGAAAGTGACGCTGCAAATAAGAAGAAAGCCGATGAGATCGCAAGTTCGCCAGTGAAAGCTCGCGTCTTCAATCGACTGTTTTATCGTCACTGGGACAGCTACGTGGAAGACAAACGGCAGCATTTGTTTGTGGCCGATATCAGTATCAATGACGCCGGTGACCGGGTCGCCGGATCGCCGCGTGATGTCACACCGGGTGATCGTGACGCATATCCCACGTCCACAACATTTTCCGCTCGTCAGGATTTTTGCTTCAGCCCGGACAGCAGCCATCTGATCTTCAACGCTGTTCCGGCAACTGACGAATCATGGAGCACAAACTATGATCTGTGTCGCGTCCCGGTCAGTGGGGGAACGACCGAATGGCAAACGCTTACGGCATCGAACCTGGCAGCAGATGGCCATCCTGTGTTTTCGCCTGACGGAACAAAACTGGCGTTTCGATCCCAGCGAATTCCGGGATACGAGGCTGCAAAATGGGAAATCTTCGTCGCTGAATGCAGTGCTGACGGCAACCTCACGGGAACACCGATGTCGCTGACTTCAGAGGTGGATTTATCGTTCGAAGAATATGTCTGGCGTGGCAACGATCGTCTGATCACGGCGGCAGAAGCGAACGGCTCCAAAGCTCTGTTCAGTGTTTCTCTGAAGGAACCAAATATTGTCGAACGCGGGCAGTCTGTCGGTACGAACGGAAGTCTGAGTAGTTCAATCGATGGCAATACGCTGGTCTGCAACAACACCAGCCTGACACATCCAGCCGATATTTATCGTGTACGAATGGAGCCATCGTTTCTAAGAACGAAAGCACCGGGCGAGAATCTTTCCAAAGCGAACGCAGCGTTGCTGGAACAGCTTAATTTGCCCAATGCCGAAAGCGTTACAGTTGTTGGTGCCGACGGAGATCCCATGCAGATGTGGGTTTTGCTGCCACCGAGTTTTGATAAAACCAAAAAATGGCCACTCGCGTTTCTTGTCCACGGCGGTCCTCAGGGAGCATGGGCAGACGGCTGGAGTTTCCGCTGGAATCCAGAAGTCTGGGCGGCTCAGGGTTATGTTGTGGCGATGCCCAATCCACGCGGCAGCACGGGGTTTGGCCAGAAGTACACCGATCAAATCAGCGGTGACTGGGGCGGTCGTTGTTACATCGATCTGCTCGCCGGACTGGCCCACATGGAACAACAAAACTACATCGACACGAACCGCATGTTTTCTGCAGGTGCGTCATTCGGCGGTTACATGATGAACTGGTTCCAGGGTAATACAACGAAGTTTAAGACGCTGGTCACTCATTGCGGCGTTTACAATTTCGAAAGCATGTACACCACGACAGAAGAACTTTGGTTCGACGAATACGAACACGGCGGGCCACCCTGGGGTGAAAATCGCGAATCGTACGAAAAGCATTCACCGCACAAGTATGCGGCGAACTTC
>JANOZG010000530.1:0-3640 GCA_031429275.1 Planctomycetota bacterium | reverse complement strand
GGCGGCCTTCGCATTTCCTATCCCGTCGGCGTCGAGCAACTCAGCCTGACAGCCACCGACCCACCCGGCGAACCCGTCCGCTGGGAAGTCATCATCCATCCCGGCCGATCGCTGAAGCCACTGGACTAACACGTGTGTCTCTTTGCCTCCCGATCTATGCCAGGCTTGTCGTCAAAGCAATGAGACCCGGGCCGGAAAAATGAATGCCGGCGAACATCAGAAATGCCGACACAGAAATTTTCACTCGCGAGTTGGGAGAAACACGGGGGACACAGCATTTTCTTGAGAGGCCGAATTGGTTTTGTAAGTTTTTGCCGTCTGTTTGAGGTCGTTTGCTGTTGAAGCTGGTGTGATTTATGGCTCGGTTGGCTCGCATGGAGGTTTTGTCGGCTGATGAAATTGCGGTTCTGCATCTCATGAATCGCACCGTTCGACATTCTGGCCGTGACGTTACGGCTCAATTGACCGGGAGCTGTTGAAGAATGACAATGAACCCTCCACTCACTTCAAATCTGAGCATGGCAGCATCCTGGGTCGTTGAAACTGATTCGCTGCCCTTTGCGTCAGACACTCAAGGAACTATTGGACGCCAAATGATTCAAATGAACGAAACCACTACCAGTCTCCGGGCTGCATCCCTGCCATCCTGCAACAGCCAGTTCGTAAAGTTCCTGATTGCATTGGTGATCACATTTGCCATGTGTCTTTGCGGCGGCAGTGGCATGGCCGATGAACAGGCACCTCGTCCGAATCTGATCTTCATCCTTGCAGACGATTTGGGGTACGGCGAACTCGGCTGTTATGGACAGAAGGTAATTCAGACTCCTCGGCTGGATGAGATGGCGAAACAGGGCTTGCGGTTCACACACTTCTACTCCGGTGCCACCGTCTGCGCGCCGTCGCGCAGCGTGCTGATGACCGGCATGCATCACGGCCACACACGAGTTCGAGGCAATGCAGGTCGAATTGATCAGGCAGCTCAGGCGCTGCAGGATGGTGATGTGACTGTTGCCAAAGTCCTGCAGCAAAGTGGATATCGCACGGCGCTGTTTGGCAAATGGGGACTTGGTGATGTCGGCGCGGCGGAATCCGGTTTGCCTCGCAAGCACGGCTTCGATGAATTCTTTGGATTCCTGAATCAGCATCATGCCCACAATCATTTTCCTGATTTCCTGTGGCGAAATGAAAAGAAAGTCTCACTGCCTAACAAGGTAATCCCGGTTGGCGAAGATGGCGGCGGCTATGCAACGGAAGCCACGCAGTTTGCGGATGATCTGTTTGCCGATGAAGCTCTAAACTTTGTCGATGAGAACAAATCACGTCCGTTCTTTTTGTACTGGAGCATGATTGTGCCTCATGCCAATAACGAACGAACTCGTGCCTTGAAGAACGGCGCAGAAGTTCCGGACTTTGGACCATATGCATCGACTGACTGGCCAGATCCTGACAAAGGTCAAGCCGCGATGATCACTCGCATGGATGGACACGTAGGTCGACTGCTCGATAAGCTGCAGGAACTTGGCATCGCCGAAAACACACTGGTGATTTTCACCAGCGACAACGGTCCGCACAATGAAAGCAATCACGATCTGAATCGCTTTGCACCTGGCGGACCATATTCCGGAATCAAACGCAGTCTCACCGATGGCGGGATTCGAGTTCCCGCAATCGCCTGGTGGCCGGGTCATATTGCCGGGAACTCAGAATCATCTCATGCGTCCTATTTCGGCGACTGGATGGCAACGGCGGCTGAGCTTGCGGGCACAAAGCCACCGAGCGGTGTTGATTCCATCAGCTTCCTGGCAACATTGAACGGCCATCCAGAGAAACAGCGGCCGCATGATTTTCTGTACTGGGAGTTCCATGAAGGCGGATTTCGTCAGGCGGCGTTGTACCAGGGACGCTGGAAAGGCATTCGATCGAAAAGCCCTGATGCTCCGATTCAGCTGTTCGATACTGAAACGGACGTCGCTGAAGTGCATGACGTCTCGTCACAGCATCCAGAGATTGCTCAGAAGATCAGCGACTATCTGAAATCTGCTCGGACGGAAATTCCGGCATGGGAACCAAAGTGGCAGGCTGCCGGGCGGAAAGACAATAAGGCGACATCGCGTTGATTGCTGCCGTTTGGTGGTAAGGTTCAGCTGCTGAACTCTGGGAGGATTTTATTACAGATTGCAGTAGTCTTTGAGGCGGGAGCCTCCGAAGCAGTGCGTTCCAGGGCTGGAGCCCCGGAACGAGACGGCGAGGCACGTCTTGGTAAATCGACACGAACGACGCAAATCCAGCCCGGCAGCTGCGTTCTGAAAGATTCCGCAGACAATGCTGCTGAAATTGCCATAAACAAAATGAGTTAAATCCAATACCATACAGGCAGGTCAGCCCGTTTCACTGGGCGTCAGCCAGCATCCGGAACCGCAGCAAGCAGAATCGAACGCCTATCCAGTGTTGCCGCCACTGAAGCTTACTCCATTCGAAGAGTACATGTTTTTTGACGACTGCCCGGCATATCCCATGACGGGGGTTTTCAGGCTGCGCTTTTCCGGGAAGTTGAACTTAGATGCGATGGCTGCCGCGATCCAGCAAACGGCAGAACGGCACCCGCTGGTGCGATCCACAGTCCGTGAAGATGCAAAACGAGGATACGTCTGGGACGTCGCCGAGCCCTCCGCGATTAAACTCGAACAATGGACCGCCGACGAAAACAACGAATTCCCCTCCGCATCATTCATAGATCTGACAAAGAGTGTCGGGACTCGCATCTGGCTGGTCGAAAACTCAAAAGCTCACGATGTTGTCGCGCAGATTCATCATGCCTGCACAGACGCGCTAGGTATGTGCCTCTTCATTGAGGATCTGCTGATGCTGTATGCGAAAAACGTCGGGACAATTGAAGACCATGTTCAGTTGCGTCCTTTAGACAATCAGCGAATGCCACTTCGCAACCATTTCGGCCTAACGTGGAGGCAGATCCTGCGAATCATCCCGAGGCAGATTCTGGGACTGCATGTTGTCGGAAAATTCTTCCTGCGAAATGCGGTGTCTTTGGGATCACCGCCATCAGACGCACGCAACGCGACC
Source organism: Planctomycetota bacterium (assembly GCA_031429275.1). Lineage (GTDB taxonomy): Bacteria > Planctomycetota > Planctomycetia > Planctomycetales > Planctomycetaceae > SXXK01. The sequence goes on along the minus strand of JANOZG010000530.1, from coordinate 559 downwards.
AGAGTACACTTCCCGTCCTCGTTGTCGCTTGACCTGACCGCTGACGACACCTTAAAAATTTTGGCGGCGGCGAAGAATAAAAATGTGACGGTCAACGATTTGCTGGCTCGAGATCTCTTCCTGGCAATCAATACGTGGCGATCGCAAAACGAACCTCCGCTGAAAAAGGGCTGGATACGATTCTTCGTCCCAATCAACCATCGCGTCCCGGAAGATGCGACTCTGTCGGCCGCGAACATTATGAGTGCCGTATTTCTTGAACGACATCCCGGCCAGCTGAACGATCCCGAATCACTGTTGCGTTCTCTGCAGGCTCAGATGACGAAAGTAAAACGCCATCAGCTCGGTTTCTTATTCATCGCCGCCCATGCTCTGTTCAGCCGCATTCCTCGCCTGCGACATCATGTCATTCACCAGCGTCAATGCATTTCCTCGTGCGTCTTTTCAAACATTGGTGTTGTGTTCAAGCATATCTCGCTTCCTCAGCAAGACGGAAAGCTTCTGGTTGGTGACACAACACTGGAGAAAGTTGAGTTTATCGCCCCACTGCGACCTTTGA
>JANOZG010000529.1:0-3274 GCA_031429275.1 Planctomycetota bacterium | reverse complement strand
GTTCATAGAGCACAATCCCCAGCGAATAGATGTCGCTGCGACGATCGACCCGATGCCCTTCTCCCGCGGCCTGTTCAGGACTCATGTAGGCCGGCGTGCCGATGACCTGGCCGTCGGCAGTGAGCGTGATCTCCGCGTCGTCGCGCAAGGCCAGTCCAAAGTCCAGCAGCATCGCCCGGGGTCTCGATGAATTCGAAGGCAGCGAGGATGACGGATTTGCCGATGCTGATGCGGAAACCCCGGATGCCGTGCTGACGTGGGCGGAAGCGTCGAGCGAAGTCGACAGACTTACTCCTGGAGCAAACTGAACCATGATGTTGGCGGGCTTGACATCGCGGTGAATGAGCTTCATCGAGTGGGCGTACTCAAGCGCTTCCGCGACCTGAGCGACAAGTTCAGCGGTTTCACGGAACGCGAGACGCCGGACCTGACGCAATTCGCGAACCGTAACGCCTTCGACAAAAGCCGATACAATCGCCGGACCCTCTTCGAGCTCTGTGACTTCATAGACCGTCACGATTCCCGGATGCCGAAGCTGTGCCACTGAACGCGCTTCTCGAAAGAACCGTTCACGGTCAGAGGACGAGCCCGCAATACTCGGATGCAGGAGCTTGATCGCCACGATTCGGCCAAGTTCAGTATCTCGCGCCTTCCAGACGGCACCGAACGCACCGACACCAACTTTTTCCAGAAGCTCAAATTTTCCCAGCGTATGCGAGGTAACGATCGTTGTTTTCGCAGGATCGTCCAGCAGGTGAAACGAACTTCCACAGGCCTCGCAGACAGTCTCATTCGACGATTCTTCAGTTGGCGGAATCGGGCTCTGGCAATACGGGCATTGCAGTTCCATAATAAGCCGTTCTTCAACCGTTCTTCGTACAGTCTGAAATTCAAAACACGAAGGGATTGTCGCAGACCTCCTATGGCAAATCCACCTAAGAAAGGCGGAACCCCCTTGGCCCAAACGAACCTGCCGGATCGTGGCCAAGTCGCCGGTCACGTTGTTCGCTTGCGGATGGATCACACGGTGAATCGTCCGCAGACTACTTTCATTTTAAGCAAAAGCGAGGAAGTTCAGCGGCATTCGAAATCTTTCCAATTCCTGTGAGGCGCTCCGAAAGCGTTTGACGCATCTAATGAAAACGCTCACTCTTCCCGGAGATCGCAAATGTCCGTGTCACAGAATTCTGACTTCCCGGATCCAAATCCAATGACCGTCGATCCCACCAATCTGGGCAGCGTAGATCCACTATCGGTCGAGGGAATTTTTCTGGTCGCCCTCAGCAAGACCGGCGCGGAACGGGGAGCATTTCTCAGTCTGCAGTGTTCGGATCCACCGCAGCGGCAGCGTGTTGAGGCGCTGCTGGCGGCGTATGAGCAGGCTGGTAACTTCATGGAAAAGCCAGTTGTGACAGCGGAGCCAACTCCTATCGGTCAGTACCTCGCGCCGTGCGAATTGCCGGGCACTCTTGGGAAACTGGGACCTTACGAGATCCTTGAAGAGATTGGCCGCGGCGGCATGGGCGTCGTTTTTCGAGCTCACGATCCGAAACTGCAGCGAATCGTCGCCGTAAAGGCGCTGGCACCGGAGCTGGCGCGGCTTCCTTCCGCGCGGCAGCGATTCCTGCGGGAGGCTCGGGCGGCGGCGGCGATCAGTCATCCGCATGTGGTGACGATCTTTGCCGTCGAGGGGACGGAAGAGGCATCCCTCGGAACAGAGCGAACTACGCTGCCGTTTCTGGTAATGGAGTGCGTCGTCGGCCAGACGCTGCATGACAAGATCAAACGCGTCGGTGCCCTGAAAGTTGAAGAGATCATTCGTATCTCAAGGCAGATCGCGGAAGGACTGACAGCCGCTCACAAACGAGGACTGATTCATCGCGATATCAAGCCTGCCAACATTCTTCTGGAGAACGGCGTCGAGCGAGTCAAGATCACTGACTTCGGGCTCGCTCGAACAACGACAGATGGCGGGATCACTCACACTGGTGAAATTCTCGGAACGCCACAGTGCATGTCTCCCGAGCAGGCTCGCGGCGACATCGTCGACCAGCGCAGCGACCTGTTCAGCCTTGGCTGCGTGATGTATTCGATGTGTACCGGAGTCAGCCCGTTTCGGGCCGACAACATGCTGGCGGTGATGAAGAAGGTCTGCGAAGTGACACCGCGACCGATTGCTCAGTTGAATCCTGCGATCCCGGAGTGGCTGTGCGAACTTGTTCATCGACTTCTGGAGAAAGAACCTGATCGGCGAATGCAGACGGCGGGGGACGTTGTGGATGTCCTCGAGACTCGATCAGTCGCTGCCGCGCCTCGAGTGGTTTACGGAGATTCTGGTGACAAGGCGCCGGAGCCTGTTCGCCCACTTCCTGACGACATACCAAAGTGGATGCAGACGCAGATCATTCCTGGCCTTGAACAGTGGCTCTTCAAAGACGGCCTTCTGCCGGTCACACTGATTGCCCTGTTGATTGGTTTCTTTCTGGGCGATGACGACGAATCCTTAATTCTGATGCTGCCTGTTGCCGGGGTACTGGGCCTCGGTTTGATGGGTCTGGTGAAAAAATGGCTGAAAGCTCGCTGGACCTGGATCAACTGGAAGTCTCTGATCACTGTACCGTTCGGCATGCTCCTCGGCGGGATCGGAAGAGCCTGGCTGATTTTCAGAAGCCGTTCTGGTTCCGGACTGGTGGAAGAATCTGCGAGGAGTAACGCCGGATGGGTTGTGTTCCCGCTGGCCATTGTGATTTTCTGGCTCCTGAGCCGGTACTTCCGTAACTTGTTTATCCGGAATCCGCTGTCTGCTTCCGAAGCCCACGCCCTTCCCACCCAACCAATGCATTGGTCCACGTGGGCTATCCTCGGAATGACGGTGATTGTCGTGGGAGTTCTGGCGTGGCCTGATCACTCAAGGCCGTCACCGGCCGTCATCGAATCTGTGCTGGTGATTTACGCAGTGGCTTTGAACGTATGGGTTTTCGTTCACCTGGTGGCTTGGGGAATCAGGCTGGCACGCACGAAAGAAACAAGCTTGCATTCCGTGCACACTGTCGTCGCTTCTGGTCCACACGCCGCGGAACCGATGAAGCCGCGTTCTCCCTGGTCGGTGCTCGGCTGGATGCTGGTCGCCTGGTTTGGTGTCGGTCTGCTCGGTGGACTGGTGCTCGCAACGGCGGTTGTGATCAGAGACTTCAATAGTCGGCACCCTGAGCCGATGGAACTGACGTACGTATTTCTGGAGACGCACGGTCAAAAGATCGCGAAGGTGACGGTC
>JANOZG010000528.1:0-12366 GCA_031429275.1 Planctomycetota bacterium | reverse complement strand
GTATTCGTTTGCGACTGCCGAAGAAACAGAGTCACTCAAAAAAGTCGATGAAGAGATTGCGGCCAAGAAAGCAGCAGCGGCAGCGTACAAGAATGAAGCAACTACCCGGCTTCGAGCCGACGTGCGATCGAAGGCCGCTGTGTACCTCGCGACAGCAGCGGGCGTTGATCCGGATACTTCGCTCGTCGATCTAAAGGCATTGGCTCAACCGCTCGGCCTGCACCCGCGTGTGCTGCATCACTGTCGGCAGCATTTGAAATTTCACTCGGACGACCCGTTGTTTTCAAAATGGCGGGATCTCAAGGCGGTAGGTGACAGTCATGGTATTCGCCAGCATTACGCCACGTTATTTGCAGCGGCTGATGAAGCATTGGCAAAAGCAAAAGCAGCAAACGCAGCAGCGACAAGTTCGGGTGATGTGGAGCTGGATACGGTTCGTGCGGCGTTGGATGATGCGTCGGGATTTTTGGCGCTTCCGCCGAAGCCGGAGTTTGCTCTGGATGAGCCAACTCTGGTGGAATATCATCGCCTGGCAGAGATCGCCAGAATTGCAGAAAGTAACGCGGCTGACGAAGCGTCGGCGATGAGCGTGACTGATGGAACTATCCTGACAAGTTTGCCGATCGCAGTGCGCGGCAATCATCGGAACCTCGGTGAAGCGATTTCACGCAATATCCCGAAAGTGATGTTGGCGGATGGATCGACGTTGGCGTTGCCTGACAATCAGAGTGGTCGATTGCAGCTGGCTGAATGGATGGCGTCGACCCAGAATCCGTTGACATCGCGAGTTATTGTCAATCGCATCTGGCGTTGGCATTTCGGGCGTGGATTGGTCGCTTCAACTGATAATTTCGGCGTCCTTGGTGACAAACCATCGAATCCGGAACTACTGGACTGGCTGGCGAATCACTTCGCAACATCAGGGTGGTCAATCAAGTCTCTGCATCGATTGATTATGTTGTCAAATGTCTATCAAATGGATTCACTACATCCACAATTTGCGGAATACTCCGTGATCGATCCAGAATTAGAATTGCAGTGGCGGTTTCGTCGTCAGCGTCTGGATGTTGAACAGATTCGAGATGCTGTACTGCAGGTGTCCGGTCGATTGGACCGCAGTTTTCGCGGAAAAACAGTGCCGCTTCGCAACCGACAATTTGTGTTCGACCATACTTCGATCGATCACACTCGCTACGGCAGTCTGCGGCGTGCTATCTATCTGCCCGTCATTCGCAACAATCTTTACGCCATGTTTGAGCAGTTTGATTTTCCCGATCCGACGATGCCGACCGGAAATCGAAACACAACCGTCGTGGCACCTCAGGCGTTACTGATGATGAACTCGGACATGGTCATCGAATCCGCAGACGAGATGGCTCGCAGCCTGCTTCGCGATCGCAGTAGTGCTGTTCAGCGAGTGGCTTTGGGTTATGAGCGAGCACTTTCCCGAGCCGCGACTGACGCCGAAATTGAGCAGGCGCTGGAGTTCATTTCCCGCATCTCTGCAACACATCCGGCGAACGGCGATCAGGCGTCAGAGTTGCAGGCGTGGTCGCTGTTTTGCCAAAATCTGCTTTCGTGCAACGAATTTATTTATGTGCGATAGCAGCGCTGTGGAGATTGCAAAATCTGTGTGTTTGCAAAGGGCATTTTGCTATCGCGTTTCGGATGTTATCAGTTCGACCGGGTAGCCGGGGCTGGGTTGAGTGGGGCGACGCGAAGGAAGCCCCAGGGTTTCGGGCTCGCGCCCTCCAACCCCGGCCACCCATCAATCCATTCCTGACAGAGCACGAGGGCTGCTCTGAATCATTCAACTGCGTGAGACACTACACCAGCAGGAGTATCTTCTAAATGGCCATCAATCGTCGTCAGTTTCTGGATTCGAGCGGTCAGGGAATCGGTTGTCTTGCTGCTGCTGTGATGTTGCATGAAGCGGCTGCCACCGCAAACGCAGGTTCTTCCACATCCACTGCCATCGATTCGGGAATTCTGGGCGGCGTGCTGCATCATCCGCCAAAAGTAAAACGCATCATTCAATTGTTCATGGCGGGCGCGGCAAGTCATGTTGATTTGTGGGACCATAAGCCTCAACTGGAAAAGCATCACGGCGAGTCGTCCGACTTTGGCGAACATGTCGAGGCGTTTCAGGACGGACTTGGACCATGGATGAAATCGCCGTTTACGTTCTCGCAATACGGCAACTGCGGCAAGGCGATCAGCCAAGTTGTTGCTCCATTGGGCGACTGTGTCGATGAGATGGCATTTGTCCACAACATGGTCGGCAAGACGGGCGTTCATAGTCAGGCGACGTATCTTCAGGCGACAGGTTTCGACCGGCCCGGCTTTCCTGGAATTGGCGCCTGGGTGAGTTATGCGTTGGGATCTCTCAACGAGAATCTGCCGACATTCGTAGTGTTGCCCGACCATCGCGGCTTTGCGAGCAACGGTCCCAAAAACTGGGGTGCTGGTTTCCTGCCTGCGAGTCATCAGGGCACCATGATTTTTCCTCAACGCACGACGCCGATCGATGACTTAAACGCGACTGCAGACTTCGTAACGCCCGGGGCGGAGACTGATGGCCAGGCGTTACTTAAACGTCTGAATCAATCTTACAACCGTCAACGGCCAGGCGATTCGCGGCTGGAAGCACGGCTGCGATCGTACGAACTCGCTGCGAAAATGCAGCTGAGTGCTCCGGCTGTTTTTGATCTGTCGGGCGAAACAGAAGCCACATTGAAGATGTATGGTCTCGACAATCCCGGTGCGACTTATCCGGCGGAGATAAACATTCCGGAGGAGGCGGAGTATTTCGGACGCAAGTGCCTCATCGCTCGCAGGATGCTTGAACGCGGCGTACGATTTATTCAGATCTGGTCCGGAAACGACAACGGATTTCCACGTCGTAACTGGGACAGCCATGAAGACATAGAACGTGACCACAAGCCACTCGCAATGGGCATGGCAATCGGCACGGCGGCTCTGATCAAAGATCTGAAACAACGAGGGCTACTGGACGATACGCTCATTTTGTGGACGACTGAATTCGGACGCATGCCATCAACGCAGGGCAGCAAGGGTCGTGATCACAATCCGTACGTGTTCACAAACTGGCTCTGCGGCGGCGGAGTCCGTGGTGGCACAAGCTACGGTCCATCTGATGAATGGGGCTACAAGCCGCTGGATCGCAACAACCCGACTCAAGTGTACGACATTCACGCCACGGCGCTGCATTTGCTGGGCATCGATCACACAAAACTGACCGTGCGGCATGATGGCATCGACCGACGTTTGACTGATGTTCACGGGCATGTGCTGCACGAGATTTTAGGTTGACCTGAGCTAAACCACGGCTCTGTTCATCATAGAGGCAGCTGTGCAGACGGCAAATGCACGGTTGAGCGGTTGTGTGCACGCGGGGCTAAAATTCATTGTCCCCGAGTACATCGTGTCCGTCGGTGCTGATAAGTGCCTCGAGTACTTCTCTATAACACCCTGAACGGAGAAATCCCACGCTGCCATCGGCGTATCCAACATTGAAACCGCCTGAGTGAAGTGTGGCAGCCTTCGAATACTGGATCAGGAAAGTTGGCTCATCCGTATCCTGAGGACTCATCCATGGCACAGCATACTCGGAAGGCATTTCGACAACCAGGAGCGTCTGCCCAGCTCCATCGGTGATCTCGGACAGGTTTCGCGATTTACGAAAAGGAAAACAGCTTCCAGGTGACACGATAACCTGATAGGTCGTCATGTTTTCGGGATTCTCTTCCGACGGACATGAATACACTCGTAACGCGGTTTTGAAGAGGGCTGCGTTGACCGGATCATTCCAGGGCTTTGAAAAATCGATACGCTCGTACAGATCTCGCTGGTCCAGGTGCTGCAGGATCAAAGTTCTCCAACTGTGCAATGGCTTGCCGTTCGAATCCACTGTGTATGCTGGCGGAAATTGGCCCCCATTTGTGGATGCGTAGTTGTGCAACGCTAGTACGATATTCTTAAGGTTGTTCTTGCATTGAAGGGTTACGGCAGCCGTTTTTCCAGTACGAATGTTCGGCAGAAGTAAAGCTGCGATCACAACAATGATTGAAGCTATCACCAGGGAATTTTTCGCAATCGACTTCCATGAATTCTGGAGCTGCGGCGTTCTGGTTTCGATATCTGGAATTTGATAAGGATTCGTGGTCTCAGTCATTCACGCTCTCCTGAAATCGTCCATGGAACTTCGCATTGAATTCACAAAATATTCATTCGCGGTTTCTTTGTGCGATTAACCTCAATACCACGAGCGATTCGAATCACCCATCATTCATCGTCACGCATGTCCATTTCTTCGGGAAACTCTCGTGGAAGATTGGCTTAGACGCGAGCCTCTGGCGCGGCAAGACGCATAAGAATCGACGCATTCGGCCTGCAACGCATCGAAGAGACATATGCAATGAGGCTGATAAGTTCATAACGTCTTTTTGTTATGATCATCCGACTCAATTTCTAAGAAACCGGACTCCCGCCACACGCCTCGCCTGCAAGAAGTCGAAACCCGGGGAACAGGTTATACCATAAGACGATGAACAGTCTGGCCTACTGCGCTCGTGATGCACTGCCGTTGGCGCTGATCGTGATGTTGGTGCCGACCGGAAGTGGTCGAGCGGCGACGCGGATCTGCATGCCGTGAGCCACTTCGCGGAGCAACGTGAATTCCTTGAATGAATCCTCATAAACCACGATCGTTACCGCACTATCGACAGGCACCGCATCAAGTTTCTGGCGAAAAGCAGAACCGGGCCGCACCGCGATTTCTGCAGGCTCGGCGATCAGCGTTTCATCCGGGATGACAACCTGCGTGAACGAATTGAACTTACTTCCGTCGCCACCGTATTGCAGATACTCAAGCGAATTGAACGCATTAATCTCGATGGCAAATGACATCTTGTAACCTCCAAGCGGACCGACGATATCTTCCAGTCGGCCAGTTCGCTGCAGCATCGAAATACGTTTTTTGATCCGATCGACAGCCTGCTCCATTAACTCATGAATTGGCACTTCGCTGACTTTTCCTTCGGATAACCGAAACATGATTTCCTTACCGTCCGTCTTGCGACTGACGGGCATGATGCGGTGTACAAGTCGCGGACTGTTATCTGCTGGTTTGGGAGCATCGTCGAGAACTTCCTGCAACCGTATGGTCTCGACAATTGCCGTCCGCAATTCCTCCTCAGCAGTAACAGCCACCAACTCTTCCTGCTGAATCACGGTAATCGCATCCTTCAGGGCTTTCTCTTTTCCCGTCAGAACGTTCAGCAGACGATTGACATCGACAGAGAGCTTTTCCGCTTCCTCTTCGGCAGCCGTCAACACGGCCTTGTGCCGATGTGCGTCAACTTTTTTGTCTGCCAGTTTGTCCTGTACGGCATTGATTTCCGCCACGACGCGGTCGTGTTCCAACGTCAGGGATTCTCTTCGATCCGACAGCTCCTGCGATCGGGCGGTCACGCGACTTAGCTGCTGCTTCAGGTCGGCGAGTTCTGTTTGGCGAAGAGCGTATTCAGCTTCCCGGTCCGAAATTACAGGTTCAGTCAGCGCGGCTTTCTTGAGTGCTTCGCCATGAGCTAACGGTTGACGTTCGACTTTCACGGCGACGACAACGATCAGAATGATCAAGATACCGACAATGTTGCAAATCACGTCCAGAAATGAATCGGACCCGAATTCAAGTTCCGGTCTAACGGATCTACGGCTCATTAATAGTTCGCCCTTCCCGGTTCCGACGTTGTCTCAATGTGCGGCGTCAGTTCATAGATACAGGCGTTTGGAATGCCCAGATACTTCAGAGAACTCGACAACGGAACGCGCCAGCGTTCGCCACCAGGGCTCACGATGAATTTGACGATCGGCATCATTTTTTCACGCGGTGTAGTCCTTGCGTCAGACACTTCGGTTTCAACATTCCTTAACAATGCCGTCAGAGTTTCATTGAGAGAATCCTGCGTAACAGGGACAGCCGGTTGCTGTCCGACAGTCATGTGATGTTCATCAAGGAACACCGTCACGCCGACGGGAGTGGCGTAGATTTTCGACCCATTTTTTGATGATGGCAGACGACTGAGCAAATCTTTGTCGATGTTCCTGACATCCAGAATCGGATTCACCTGTCCGCTGCTGGCATCTCCTCCGGCGAACGAAGGCGATCCGCCTCTTGCTCCTTTAGACGGCGCGTGAAGCTGTGCAGTTGCGGGCGATTGAGCACCATCGGAAGGCCTGCCAGCCATCATTCCCGCAAATTGTTCTTCTGCTGTGACTGGAGCTGACGCATTTGAAGCTTTGGCAGTGTTTGACGTTGACCGTGGAACCAGCGGCTGTGGTCCGTTGGCGAACAGCAGATCTTCAGCCCGGTCGTTCGATCCGTATTCAGACGTTGCAACTTCCTGCGTTCCGTGGGTCGGCGGCGAAGATGTCCCATCTGTCGCGGCGCTTTGAGCATAGTGTTGAGCGAACTGATCGACTACGGTTTCATCTGGCAGTTCCTGTCCACCGAGCCCACCTTGATTGTGTTGCTGAGCGACCTTGGCGAGTTCCGCTGCCTTTGCCGCCTCGCGACGTTCGTAGAATCCCGGCGGCGGTGCGACACCACCAGCGTAGTTGCGACGACTGGGCTGCTGCGCCATGGCACTGGACTCTGATCGTACTGTTCCATCAGCTCCGATGGCTAAGCCGCGGCGTGTAGAATCAGGCGGCGTTGAAGTTCGAGGTTGCGGAACGCCTTGTGCCATGAACCGCAGGTTGGCATAAATCTTCTCACGCCGACGGTTCGCTTCATCAACGGCCGTTTGAGCTGCTGCGATTTCCGAGGGAACAGATTCACCAGCGGCGATCTGTTCGTTTGCGTCAATCAATTCGTATCCGAAGTGAATCTTCTCATTGGCAAGTATGCCCTGAGCAGGATAAAACGCTTCACTGCCTGTTGGCCGTACGAGCAACAGAACATAAGGCTGCGACGTTAATGAAGACTTAGCACGCTCGCGGTGCACAGCCAGAATTGCTGCCATCAAAGGCGTATCGCTCACCGGAAAACCTTCCATATCCGTTGGCTTGATCAGTATCCCTGATGGCTGAATCCTGTAGCCTTCTTTTGTGACTTCCACAATGATAGGCGTCCGCGTGGTGCCCGTAGTGTTTGAAAACTCCACCACCGTTTCTGTACCGATAGTCGCAGCTACTTGCTCAGCTTCCTGCACTTCCTGACGCAACGAGATGATGGCGGAGTTCACTTGCTGCAGTTTCAATCCGGCCGCAGCGGTGGCCTGCGTTACAGCTTTCAGACGCAATTGTCGGGCAAGCAGTTGCTTTTCCTGTTCATCCAGACGCTGCCGCAGCACGACCTGTTTCTGGCGAAGATTTGAAATTCGATATTGCAGATCTTTGGCATCTGTTTTGTCAGTCGCGGTCGTTTCAGCCAGCAGCGCGCCTTCCAGTTCCTGAAATTGACCGTGGAGCCCATCGACAACAACCTGTTGTGCATCAACCGCCTGTTGAAGTTCGGCGACCTGCTGTTCCATCCCGGAGATACTGCGCCGAATGGCAGCCTGTTCTGCTTCCAGCGCTGCGATATCCTGGCTGCGGTCCGGAAATTTCCCGTCCGGCGTATCGACGACAGCGGACGCTACGTCACTGCTATATCGTTCGTCGCGAATCTTGCGAGTCATCACCAGCAGCAATAAAATCAGCGACCCCATTGCACAGACCAGTACGGCCAGAAAGGGGAACAGTGAGATTGAAGTTTGAGGCCGTCGCCTGGTCACGCAGCCACTCGCATTGAAGTCTTCGACGTCAGAATACTTACGGCCGCGTTGAGACTTTGCAAAGTCTGTTCCAGTGTGCCGACCATTTGCAGCGTCTGAAGGTTGTCATCCAGACTCTGTTGAAGCTGAGCAAGTTTCTGCTCTGCTTCCGTCAATTGCAGCATCGTGCGACCCAGACGATGCAGTTCTTCGGCTTGCCCGGCAGCCGCTATGGAACTTTCTCGCATGGCATTTTGCCACAGATCCACGCGATCAATGAAGGTCATCATCGTCTGCTGCATTTGCTGGACAAACATCTGCGAACTGTGCTGCAAAGTCGCTGCGTATTGATCTCGAGCATTATCTGCGGCGTCGCGGTGCGATTTCAGCGTCGCGGCAGTTTCGTCCGTCAATGCCTGAGCCAACGAATCCGTCTGGCCAGACAATGTTTCCGCCCAGCCGGATTGCATCGCGACCAGATGCCGCTGCCATGAATCTGTTTGCTGCGAAAGAATTTCCGTCGTCCAGCTCGCCAGGGCTGGCAAACCGGTCATCGCTTCCGCAGTATTCGCAGTCGCTTCGCCAGCGCTGAAGTACGGTACCAGCGAATCGATTCCGAATTGTTCCACATCGTTCATAATGGCCTGCTCATCGCGTTCCACCAGAAACGTCGTAAAGACCAGCAGCATCGACATCGTCAACGCCTGCGCTGTGGTGTCAAACGCCACGGCAAGGCCCGCAGTCACTTCTGGCAAAGATGAATCCAATTGCTCGGGCGTTACGTTCGCAATCGCCATTGTGATGCCGACGACAGTTCCAAGGAATCCCATGATGGGAACGGCCCATGTAACAGTTCGTATCAGTGAATAGCTTTGAATGAGACGATCAACAGAGAGATCCGCAAGATATTTCAGATGATCTTCGAGTCCGCCGTTTCTACCGGCGTTGACGTAATGCAACACGTCCTGCACACGATTCCACATGGCCGTCGATCGCCATGACTGATGATGCGAAGCGGCTTGCCATTCATTTAATGTCTGCACTGCACCGGATGCTGGATCTTCGCTTGTCCATTCAGCATTTTTCGCCAGTGACCTGACGTTGGAAATGACCATTCGTTCTGTCGGAAGCTGCTGCCACTTGACGAGCAGGATGCCCATACCGACAAAAAACAGACCCGAGGTCACGTATTCAATCGGGTGACTGCAGAAGTAGCGGTAGACAAACACCGGCCATCCCGGAAAATATCGAGCGATCATTGGTGCCACGATATAGAAGACGACGGTCGCTATGAGACCAAGCATCATTCCGAGAGTGGTCACGGATCGCTTTTGGACTCTTTCCGCACGCACCACGGCGGTATCGAAGGAGTTGGCTTCATTTGAAGAGTAGTTTGCTGACACTAGCGATTCCCTGTAGCAAGCCTGCAATTTCGATGGTCTAACACAGCGCATGAACAGGCGATGCTGTGTTATTGAGTGTTTTTGTCAGCGTTGTGATAACTGCAATGCGTCCCCCGGTCCATCGCAGTTTACGTTCCGCTGCCTTGCGGTTGTCCTTGACGTTGCTCCAGTATCAATCGCATCCGGGACGTGTGGTGCTGATCTGCCGTCGCACAGATGCGTTCGGCAGATTTTGCCGATTTGCGGAGCTGCACACTTTCGACGAGCGGGGAATGTGAAGCGACTGGCATCCCCTGAATTCAACGCCTTTATGGATTCATCGTGATGTCTTCAGCAGTTTTCTCGAATTCCCTTCTCCCCCTTTGGAAAGAAGAGAAGGTGGCGGGAGGCCAGAGGAGCGAGGGTTTTAAATTGGTTCAAGAGACAGCTTCAAGAAGAGACATTTTTGAAATCCTTTCGGGGACGCAGTCTGATTCTGTGCCCAGTCGTTTTCTGATGGAGACCTTGGGTGGCCTGCCCCTAAACCCCCGCTGGCAACTGCCAAATCGCGAAGGATTGCTGAGATAGCTTTGACGGTTTCATTGCTGCCGGCATGCCCATGCAACTGCACACTGTAGTTCCCGTCGATCAGTTCCCAAGAGAGTGAACAGCCGTACTGTGTAATCTGTGCTTCAATGGACTTGAATTGGCGAATACGAAATTGCCTGGCAACGGTTGCACACAAGGGGACGAAAAAAATGAAGCAGTCAGCCATGCCAATTGCAATCCGGTTGCGTTGAATCTTCACGCCATCCTCGTTGCCAAATAACGATTATAGGTATCATGGAAACAGTCGGTGACAATGCAGATATCAAGCACAAGACTTCCGCGTGCAGGGAGATAATTAGTGGGAAATTTTGCTTGCAGGTCATCCATTTTTTGCAGACTGTGATTAAAAGTAAAAAAGGCGGGCGGGTGGTGGTGCTGTGGAAAGACTTGAGATCTTGAATGCTAAAAAAGAACGGGGACGAAGCGGACACAGCTTATTTTGACGCATTCTGTTTGCCGCGTGGACGCAGGGTATGCTTCAACTGTAGTCGAACGGCGGACTGGGCAACCCAATCGTCCAAACCAAAGAATGCATCGCGAACGACGCTCCGGCGGATTGCTTCCAAATCTGTCTCGGTATGCGTTTCGTTCGCATATTTATCCAATTCCTTGGGCGAAGAATCAGCCGTGTTTACAAAATGAGCTGAGCGAATACTCATTTCTTATTCATTCCACACCATCACCTCGGTGACTCCACTGCGAGCCGCGCCGGCATTTGTGAATACGATTCGCAGCTTTTCACTTGTGATGGGCGGAAATGTTGCCGAGTTCCATTGGCTGCCTGCTGGTTTCTCGGGAGCCTTTGTCACGTCGTTAACCCCATCCCAATTCTGACCGTCCCAAATCTCAATCTGATAACTCTGTGGAGTTTGAACTCCGCCGCGGTCGTCGTAGATCGCGAGATCTACACGGCGGAACTCGACAGATTTGCCGAATTCGACCTCCAGCCAGTCTGACTCATTTTTTGATTCGTAGCTGGTCCAACGATTGGTTGGTGACGCAAGGAAGTTGGTGATTCCGTCGATTGCAGACTTGGGCACTCCGCCAAATCGATCATGGTGACTGGCAGTTGCCTTTGGGAAAGTACTGGTTCCGTCGTTGTACGCAAGGTTACCTCCAGGCGGTGCGACTGGAGCGAGTGGCAGCGTGGCAGCGCCCCACGTTTCGAACTCGGTCAATCCAGACCGCGAGTCGCCCATGTGCACCAATGTGGCACGCAGCCTCTGAATTCGCAGTGCAGGAAACGTCAACGTGACTGGCCGATGCCCTTGTGGCTTAAGTGGCTGCATCTCCGCTTCGATCGCTTGCCATCCATCGTTGATCCAGGCCTCCAACTTGATCTGTGCTGGAGCGCGGACGCCTGGCGATTGGTCTGCGGCCTTGTCGTCCAGAACATAAAGCTTAACCTCATCGACCGGACGTGCGACGCCCAAGTCGATCTCAACCCAGTCTTCAGGATGTGGCGAGCCTTCAGTCGTCCAGCGATTCGGCGGATGTTGCAAGTACCAATAGTTGCCGTCGTTCAACTTGGCCAGCGAAGTCAGCGAGGATGTGAACGAAGCAGTCGTTCGAGGATAATAAGTGCCATCATTGTTGACCGCAAAGTTCGTACGTGTCGTAGCTGTTTGCGATTCCGAAGCAGACGCGTCTGGCAAGGGCACTGCATCTTTAATCACCAATCGACTCAGTTGCGGTGAACGCCCCACCGACTTGCCATCGACCAATAGATGCAGTCCCGGCCCCAGATCGTAACGCGTGCCGGTCTTGTCCCAAATGATGCTGAGCAAGTGCCCGCGATAAGGGACCTCGTCCAGAGCAAAGTAATCCCATTCGGACGGAGCGAGTGGATTGATCTCAAGTGCATCATCATCGCGAGGAACTAAGCCCACCAGTCCCGTGATCACAAGATCGCAATAGCCCGAATGAAAATAGTGTTCTGAGTGATTATAAGCGTCGTGCCCTTCGAACGAACCGGTATCAGGATGCAATGCCTCTGCCAAATACGGCTTCCCATCCTTGCGATGCGACAACGCATAGATCCTGAGCAGATTTTTGTAATCTGCCTTAGTCAGCTGGTTGCCACCCTCTTGCAAATAGTTCGCCAATCCCTTGAGCGTTTGCGTTGTCGCGTACGGCCAGGACTGCCCGCTCCACCAGCAGCATGACTTCTGCAACAGGAACATCGGGTCGTTTCGTTCGACGGTGGATGGTCCAAAGTCCGCATAGAAGCCATCGCGATCCACCAATTTCTTCCAGGCGACATCGAATTGTGAAGGACCGCCGAGCAGCTTAAACTGCCAAGGTACGTAGCCGATCAACTCTCGACCGTGAGGATCGCCGGTGAATTGTCCGCTTTCATACGTCCTAGTCATCGCCTTCAGTGTGTGACCGTCGCGTTGTTCGTCGTTTTTCAGGATAGGAAAGAAGAATTGACGCTTCGGGTCCCACATCAGCTCGAGCATTTTCTGTTTTAACGACTCGGCTTTGGATTCGAAGCGTTCCGCAATTTCAGCCTTGTTCGCCATTCGCGCGATGTGGGCAATCGCTCTGGCATCCGCCCACATGTAAGTGTTGAAAGAAGGTCGATAGCTGGGAGC
>JANOZG010000527.1:0-2550 GCA_031429275.1 Planctomycetota bacterium | reverse complement strand
GGCAACAGCGGCGAGCAGACCATCGTCTCGGCGGAGTTCGGGTGGTGGTGCATCGAAGGGACCGTGACGGATGCGGACGGCAAGCCACTCGCGAATGTGCCGGTGCGCGTGAGCACGAATCAGGAAATCTTGACCGAGAAGACAGACCCGAAGGGGAACTACCGCGCGTATTTTTCACTGCCCCTGAAATTGCTGGCGCACTCGCGCGCTGTCACGGTGAAGCCGGTGCTCGAAGGCTTCACCGAGCGCGACATGGCGAAGTCGGGCAAGTTCAATGTCCTGCTCCGCGCCGGCGAGCAACCGCAGCGGGTCCGCCTTGCGGACGACAAGGATTTTCAGCCCGGCCCAATTCCGCGCTTCGCCGAGAACGACCTCCTGCCCAGCCAGCGCGGCGTATCGCCCGGCAAACCGGGCCGCGCGGATTTCGTGATGCTCAAAGCCGGCGAAATCACCGGCGAAGTCGTTACCGCCGACGGCCAGCCCGCACCGCCACACTGGATCGCCGCCGCCACGCCAGAGCAGCGTCCGGGACACAACACAGCGATTCAACTGAGTGACGACAAAGGTCACTTCCGCTTGAAAGGAATCCCTACGAACAAGCCGGTCATTTTCACCGTGAACCTCGACGGTAAACCGGGCGAGACAAGCAAGTCATCGGAGCAAACTTTTGAGCAAGCGAGCGAGCACAAAATCCGTATCTCTCTCCCCGCCGGAGGGAGCGGAAAAGGCGCACTGGAAATCGAGCGGCTTACAAATGGCGCGAGCGCACCTGAGGAAGGAGCCATTCGCCCCAACCAACCTCAAGTGGTACAGGATGGCGAACAGCCGATCAAGACGATTCCTGTAACCAGCAAAGAGCTCAACGGTATCTGGTATGGAGCCACAGACCGCACCGGTGTCGTCGTACGGTTTATTGGTCGCGAATCACGAATCAAGGGCACGCAAGGAGTGGTGAGTGGCAAATGGGTTGTTCACGTCGCAGGCGGAAGCATTGGCGCGGCACTCGAATTTGCAGACGATCCGAAAGAAGGCGTCGTCAGGGTCACCGTCGGCATTTTCGACGACAAGACGCAGCAGTCATTTACGTCGTCACTCGGCTCGATCGAACGGGGCGAGGATGACAGGCTTTACCTCACGATTAACGACAACCCACGCGAGCCGATGTATCTGCCGACAAAGCAGATTCGATTGACCTTGATTGAAGACCGGGACGAGATACAGCGGACTGATATCGAAAAAATGCGGTCCCTGATGCAAAGCTTCAAGCCCAGGTGACCAGTCTCGATACTTCCATACCAGCCGCAACGGAGAAATCGCGGGCGAACTTCGACGACCATTTTGAGTCGTTGCGATTTAGAGACCGGCCGCGAGAGTGGCTCAACTCTACTCCGAGTCACATTCTGCACGAAAGACGATCTATGCAACAATCCACCTCCTTCGGCGTCGGCTTCACTCTCGTTTTGTTAGGCCTTGCTGTTTTCTATTGGCTCCACTCCATAGACCCCGGCGACAACACTGTCATTGGAATGCTGTTCGCCAGCATCGCAATCTGTCCAGGCGCAACATTGATTGGTCGGGCCATTTGGCCGCCCACAACTAAGAGTTGACGAAATTCACTCAATCTCATGTCGGGTTTTGGCAGATTTTCGAATCTCTATCATTTCTCCGCCTGCCTACCGTGCACTCCGGAACTGAGAGACTGGATCAAACCTCCAAAATCTGACCTTTAATGAGGATCCGTGGGTGCGCATTCCTCTCGGCGAAGTCTTCTGAGTTGAGAGGATCCGAACAATTGAGTGACTACACGGAAAAAATCGTTGAACTGCTTGATGTTCATGGTGGGCGGCTGCACGGGCTGCTGGCGAAACTGACGGCAAATCACTGCGCGGCGGACGAGTTGTTGCAGGAGCTGTTCCTGCGACTTCTGAAGTCGCAATCGCTGAGTGCTGCGCAATCTCCAGAAGCGTACCTGTTTCGTTCGGCGATCAATCTGGCGTTCGACTGGCGTAAGCAGCAACACAACCTAACGGAAGTCTCTTTGCATGATCGAGACGTCCCCGCCAGGGATTCGTCGCCCATCGATCAGATGATTGTGGATGAGACAACGACAACCGTTTTGGAAGCAATGACGGGCTTGCCAGAACAGGATCGCGACTTAATTAGTCTGCGCTTCATTCAAGGTGCGTCGAACGAGTGGATTGCAAGTCATCTCGGTTCAACCCCGCATGTCATTCGATCTCGCTGCTCCAAAGCTGTCGCGAGATTGCGGACGCTGATTGAGAAAAGACAGGCTGCCATAACACTCCGGGAGGAGCGAACATGAATAACGACGAACAACTGTTCAATGGTTTCGCAGTATTGGAGCCAAGTGCCGAGGAAACTGCGGTAGCGATCCTGAAAACGCGGGCGGCGATTCTTGCCGCGCGGTCGACGGTAACAGCCACTGAATCCGCGAAAAGCAAAACATCATTGCGCCCGTGGGCGCGGCTTGCGTTGGCAGCTTCGGTGCTGTTCATAGTAGGCGTTGTCTGGATGAACTTACCGAACAAC
>JANOZG010000526.1:0-5277 GCA_031429275.1 Planctomycetota bacterium | reverse complement strand
AAACTTGGTACAGACGAGCGATATGCTTTCGGTCAACCTTCCACAAAATGCAGGCAAAACCACAAATTCACTTCTCGCACCCAAAAATAGGGAGAATTCTGCGCACAGTCAGCCGTTCTTCAGTGTCGAAACGAAGCGTTTTCGCATAATTTGCCGCCCATCTTGGGGAAGAATCTCAGCTTTCCGAGACATCACAATCGCGATTGTTTGTTGGGTTTAAACAGGTTTAAGATCCGTTCAGTATTCCAAACCCAAACGCGCCCGTAGCTCAGCTGGATAGAGCAACCGCCTTCTAAGCGGTAGGTCAGTGGTTCGAATCCACTCGGGCGCAATTGAAAAGGCGAGCGTTTTACCGCAAAAAACGGTGACACTGGCCTTTTTTGTTTCTTGATGACACCAATGTTTGACACCAACCAGCTTTCAGTCTGCCTGCTTTTGGGTTCTTTGTTTCAACATCGCCAAAAGCTCGTCTGCAGCCTCATTCTGTGCGTTCTGTAAGAGATGTGAGGATGTGTTGGCTGTTGTCGAGTAGTCTCGATGTCCGAGCTGCTTTTGAATGATCTTCGAATCGACTCCAGCCGCCAAGAGTAAACTGGCTTGAGTATGCAGCAGATCTTGGAACACGACGGTATCTGGAATGCCTGCCGCCATGCGTATTGGATACCAGACACGTCTATCGAAATTTAAACTCCGAAGATGTCCGCCCTGGAGATTCGGAAACACGATCGGAATCTGTTCCGGGTCGAATCCTTCGTCCTGTGTTTTCTTCAAACAGCTTCTCAGTGCTTTTACAGCTGCATCTTCCAATGCCACAACTTGCCGCCGTGCCACCGTTTTGGCTCTTTTACTCTTAGCCCACCACTCAATTCTTCGAGGGACTTGCGCACTACCTGCACTCGGTCCTGCTAGAGCGGTTCCATTTCAGGTGTGGCGTTAATCGCAGTGTTTGAATTAGTTTCTGCATTCCATTTTGGTGAACTGGTGGAGAATACTTCCGCAGAGTTCCCAGAGCTTATCGACGGTGCGTTCCGCTCCGTCCCGCAGAAGTTTTTTGAGTTTTGAAAAAGCCAATTCGATTGGATTCAGATCGGGAGAATACGGTGGCAGATAGCGCTGCTCGGCACCGACTGCTTCGATCGCCTCTCGAACACCGGCGACCTTGTGACACGAGAGATTATCCATCATCATTGATGACAAATTTTTGCGAGGAACACGCAGCGACCACGCTCGCACGATGCCGATCATTGCCGCACTCGACCTGCTTACCGGGTGCGTGCTTTCGGAAGCTCAGATTGCCGCCGACACCAACGGAGCAAAAACAGCACTGACGTTTCTGGAGGGCCTTGTTTAGAGGGAAAATACGGTCGCCGGAGACGCTGCCTTCTGCCAGCGAGATATCTGTGAACAGGTAATTGCCGCAGGATGTAAGTATCGGTTTCCTGTCAAAGACAACCAGCCCACGCTTCACAAAGAAGCCATCCACGCCTGCGTGATCGAAGGTCGACTCAAACAGCTGCGAGGAATCACGCATGTCTTCACGATTATCGGCGACACCACAGGCCGAGTTGCGAAGGGCCAGGGCGACGTCACTGAAGCTCGCGTTTATTGTCGGCTCGTCGATCTGACTGAGCGCGACTATTCGCAGTTTGACGTCATGTCAGATGCCCGTAGTGTTATGAGTGACTATGTGGATCTTCGCGTCGCGGTTCAGGAAGTTGCCGCTTTCCAGGCCACCGGATTTCGGCAAGTTGACATCGACCTGAATCTTGTTGGTCCGGATCTGGAAACGTTACAGGAATACGCCAGCAGGATTACGACATGGATGGCAACTCGCGGGCACTATGTGGATGTCGATACAAGCCTGTCGTTGAGTAAGCCTGAGTTGCGAGTCAAAATTGATCGGGACCGTGCGTCGGACCTGGGGGTCTCTGTTCAGACGGTTGCGTCTACGCTCGGCATTCTGGTTGGTGGTGAACCGGTCAGTAAATTCAAAGAAGGGGACGAACAGTTTGATGTGTGGCTCCGGGCGGAGCAGTCGCTTCGGAACGATCCCGCCGCCGTCGAAGCGATGACCATTCCGACAACACGCGGCGGACTGGTTCGCATGTCCAACGTAGCAAGCCTTGAGCCAGCCCTTGGACCGACAGCCATCGACCGATATGGCAGGCAGCGTCAGATCGTGGTTCTGGCTAACCTCAAGGGAATCGCATTGGGTGAGGCAATCGAAGACATCGGGGGTTATGTACGCACACTGGAATTGCCGACAGGTTACCGGCACGAATTCATCGGTCGCGCAAAGCTGTTGTCTGAGTCAAATACAAACTTTGTGATTGCGTTCCTGCTGAGCTTCCTTTTCATGTACATGGTGCTGGCCGCACAGTTTGAGAGTCTGGTCCACCCGATCACCATTCTGCTGGCGTTGCCGTTGACACTCCCGTTTGCTTTTCTTTCCTTGTTCCTGTTGAAAACAGACTTTGACATCTATGCCGTTTTCGGACTCTTCATGCTGTTTGGGATCGTCAAGAAGAACGGAATCCTGCAGATCGACTATACGAACGTTCTGCGGTCGCGCGGAATGGAAACCAACGCCGCCATTCTGGAAGCGAACAAGACGCTTTTGCGACCCATTCTGATGACCACACTGATGTTGATCGCCGCGATGGTTCCGATCGCGATGGGACAAGGGCCCGGAGCGGGCGCTCGGGCCAGCATGGCTAAAGTGATCATCGGCGGGCAGGGCCTGTCTCTCCTTTTGACACTGCTTGTGACACCGGTCGCCTATTCGCTGTGGGATGATTTCAGTCGGCACCTCTTTGCCTGCACGTCATGGCGTGGGCGTCGCAGTTCCGCGAATCCTTCGCATGAGTCAACAAAGTTGAGCCAAACGGAGTAATGACTATCGAGGAAGTCCATCTGTACTGTTTTTTGGGACGGACTGCATCTTTGATTCGGCATGACCTTTGAGGATTGATTGTGAGAATACGACTGCAGGATTTGGCGCTCGCGCTTCTGATTGGAATCGGCACCGCATCCACATTGCGCGCGGCTGATCCCGCAGCACACGACGCGGCCGTTGTGCCCCCACCGACACTCACGCTTTTACAGGCCGTCATTCTCGGGTTTGTGGAAGGGGCAACGGAATACCTGCCAGTGAGTTCGACCGGGCACTTGCTGATTGTTCAGCATTTGCTGGGAATGGATAGCAACGAGCGGCAATTGGAGGCCGCGCATTCCCTTGCGATTTGTATTCAGTCCGGTGCCATTCTGGCCGTGGTGATGCTTTACTTTGGCCGGATTCGTCAAATGGTTTTGGGAGTGATCGGGCGAGACCCCGCCGGCCTGCGGATTCTCATCAATCTCATCGTAGCGTTTTTGCCGGCAGCGGTCACAGGATTGCTCCTTAACAAGTGGATTAAGCAGCATCTCTTTGGAGTGCTGCCAGTCGCCGTCGCCTTGTTGGTGGGCGGTGTCATCATCCTTTTGCAGACAAGGAACAAGAAAAACGCTGACAGCGATTCAGGGAAAGAAATGGCGCAGATGTCCTGGAAGGATGCCCTGTTCGTCGGAGTTGTGCAGTGCCTTGCATTCTGGCCTGGGTTCAGTCGCAGTCTCGCAACCATCCTCGGTTGCCGCTTCGCTGGTGTGCGCATGATGGCTGCCGTGGAATTCAGTTTTCTCCTCGGCCTAATCACGCTGAGTGCAGCGACCGCATACGAGGGCCTGAAAAATGGGGCAGCGATGATTTCTGACTATGGCGCAGCAATGCCGTTGGTAGCTCTGATCACGGCCTTTTTCGCGGCTGTCGTCAGCGTCCGATTCATGGTGAACGCGTTAGGAAAATACGGACTGGCGCCATTTGCTTACTATCGAATTCTTCTGGCTGTCGTGTGCGTCGTCTGGCTAATTGACTGAATCCTGTCGAATAGACGAGAAGATCCCTTTACCCAATAATCACCCTGGGTCTCAGATGTTCATCCGGTTGCTCGTCCTGGAGCAACTCCTTTACGAGAAAAGGGATATTGCCTTCCCCGAACAGCAGGAAGCCCAGATTCATTTTCAGAGGACTCTCTTCTGACCAGCCGAAATGAATTTCCAGAGGCTGGGTCTTCCCTGTCAGTGACAATGCCAGCGCCGCGATTGCGGGTGCAATCGACGTACAACGACTCACGCGAATGATGTACCGGCCTCCTTCGTGGCGAATATCGAGCACAGGTTCCTGAAAAAAGTCGCTGGTGTCGCCCAGCGAGATTTCCACGAACACGACCGGGATCTCATCGGCAAGATGATGCCATATCCGGAGTTCCTGTTCTTTTTCGTCCAATGTTCTGCCGCCCGGCCGGTGCGGAGCCAGCACAGGAATTTCCAGGTGCTGCAGGGTGTTCCATCGGAATTTTGACTCATTGTTCGCGAACTGGAAGCGAACCACACGTAACTCATCACTGCGAACGCAGCGTGAAATGATCGAAACGCCCATGATCGCCCCGATAAAGAACATCGAAATAATCAGACCTTCGGATTTCCCGATCATGATGTCGACCGCTGTGTAGAGGAACACCAGTGTAATGATGACTGTCAACCAGGGAATGCGGCTCACTATCGATCCGGTTCTCTCTCGATATCGTTCAATCATCACCGCCACACAGGCGCTAAGAATCAGGACCATCACACCCGTTGCGTATGCGGCACCCTGCTCTTCAACTGATGCCCGAAAAATCAGTGTCACGACAAGACAGACGCCGATGATGACACAGACCAGCGGCCTCGTCGCTGCGACCCAATCCGGAGCCATCCCAAACTTTGGCAGGTAGCGAGGGATCAGATGCAACAATCCCGACAGTGCGCTGGCACCAGCAAAACACAGAATGGCGATGGTGCTGGCGTCGTACATGGTGCCGAACACTTCGCCGAAGAACGGCCACAGTTTGAGACCACCTTCTCCGTGTGCCAGATACGCGAGCGCACGTTCATATGCCGGACCTCCACGTGCCAGAGCTTCGAGCGGAATCAGCGTCGTCACGATCATCGATGAACCGATCAGCATGACCGACATGATCAGTGCCGACGTCTTCAGCAGCCATTGCGTTCGTTTGATACGACCGGCTGGATGGGCTTCAGTATCTGTTGCATCTCCTCTGATTTGTGGCATCACGGCGACACCCGTTTCAAAACCACTCAACCCCAAAGCCAGTTTCGGAAACAGCAGAGCACTCATCAAGAGCGCGGAATACCATGTCAGCGGAATGAGCGGCACCGCACCGGCGGTATCTGCGGAAGTTG
>JANOZG010000525.1:0-4469 GCA_031429275.1 Planctomycetota bacterium | reverse complement strand
ATGCGGCGAGCGAGCAGGCAGGCTTCTCCGGCAACTTCAAAATCGACGCAGTTCTTCGGACGCGTGGCATAGTGGCGACAACGATAAGGTGTAGACGCCGCGCCATCACCATCAAGCGCAACACAAATACCGTCGGGACGCGGCACGATGTACTCACCATTATGGAGCTGCACAAGTTCTGGATGCAACTTTTTAAAAGGGTCGCGACCCGATACCGGAACCAAATCAAAGCCTTGACGACAGCACGCGCCGCAACTCCCACAATCATCAATGGTCAACTTTTGTTCCCACCGTTCGCACGCTGGCTCATCAGAACTTACGGGCGGCGCAGGTTTGCCTTGTCGTTTGTGCTGACGACAGCGCAAGTCAGACTTTCCAGAAACCGCCCAGGCGCATGAACCGCAGCGCAAGTCCTTAGAGTCGGACAACAGTGAACCGAGGCGGTGGCGGCCACGCGTTACGTTCCAAAGCGAAGAAGTATCAGCAACACCACGCACAACATCTGCAATCACTGCCGTGGCAGACAGGCTGCGCTGCAGCACAGACTCAAATGGCTGCGTTTGAGCCAGTTGAAATCCGGCCTGAGCAATCTTGATCGCCGGATCGTCGCCGTCTTTCAGAGGATCTTCTGGCAGCGCATCCCAATAGGATCGCCAAGTGGTCGTCACGGCCATAAAAGCACGCAAGCCAAATGGTGCCGAGAGTGCAGCCTGTAATCGGTGACAGGCGTATTCGTAGACCAGATCGCGATTGCTGGTATTGGAGAGGCCCCAATCTGGTCGGTCCTTAGCATGGATGCCCGAAACCAGCCAGTGGCAGATTTCATGAAAGATCATCTGAGCAAGAGAGTCATCTGCATCAAAGTCTACGCTCACTGAGATGGTCAGCGTGCCTTTTCCATCGTAGGAAGCATAAGCGTCAGCTGATCGCCGAATCTTTAGACCCAGGTCAGTTGCAGCACGAAGCCAAATTAAGTCAACAGGGTCTTCGTAGTGATGAACAATCGAACGCTCGGGCATCATTATGCAATTCAACGGAGCATGAGTGCATGTGAAAATACTAAATCGTCAATGCTTAGCCGCCCAGCTGTTTCTTTAACTCAGCAGCACCTGCGGCGATGGCTTCGTCGATCTTATCGACGAGCTTGGCGCCCGCTTCGGCCATGTCCGGGCGACCGCCGCCAGCACCATCAGCGACTGTTGCGGCGACTTTGACGATGTTGCCAGCGTGTAGACTTTTCTCTTTCACGAGTGGCTTGCTTACCGCTGCGATCAGAGCAACTTTGCCATCGATTTCAGCTCCCAGGATCACGGCAATTGGGCTGTGCTTTTCGCGCAGCTGGTCGGCGAAGTCTCGCAGCGCGTCGCGGTTGACGCCTTCCAGTTTCTTAGCGATGACCTTGACACCGTTAATCAGCTCAGCCTGAGCCACCAGCCCACCAATCGCATCTGCAACACTGGCAGAAGCAAGCTCAGCGAGCTGTTTCGTAAGTGTCTTGACTTCGTTCTGCAACGTTTCGACACGTGTGACAAGTTCAGTTGGCTGAGGTGATTTCAACAGACGCTGCAATTGAGCAACCAATTCGTCAGTGTCACGACCTTTCTGAACAGCCTTCTTGCCGGTGATTGCCGTAATGCGTCGCACGCCTTTGGCGATTGGTTCTTCAGATGTAATACGGCAAAGGCCAACTTGTCCGGTATTGGACAGATGCGTGCCGCCACAGAGTTCAACGCTGAAGTCTCCCATGCTGACAACACGAACTTCGTCCGGATATTTTTCGCCGAATAACGCCATTGCGCCTTTCTTGCGCGCTTCTTCGATTGGCATCAGTTCCGTTGTTACCGTTGCTCCCTGAGCAATGCAGTCGTTGATGATGTCCTCAACCTGCCGCAGTTCTTCAGGAGTGAGAGGCTGATTGTGGGCGAAGTCAAATCGGATCGCATCGTTTTCGACTTTGGAACCACGTTGAGTTGCGTTCTTGCCGACCGTGCAATGCAGAGCATGGTGAAGAATGTGAGTCGCCGAGTGGGCTCGGCGAATTCCCGAACGACGAGAATCGTCAACGGTTGCCGCCAATGCCTGACCAACGGTCAGTTTACCTTTGGTCAGATGACCAACGTGAATCCAGAGGTCGCCGTCTTTTTGGGTGTCGGCAACGATAAACTCCGTACCGTCGCGACTGACTAATGTGCCAATGTCGCCAGTCTGGCCGCCGGATTCGGCGTAGAACGGCGTACGGTCCAGGGCAAGGCCGATCGGCGTTTCATGGCCAGCGGATGCAAAGTCATTTACCAGAGCTTTGTTGGAAATGATGCCGACAACGTGACACTCTGCGGTGAGCGAATCATAGCCCAGGAATTTTGTTCCGCCCTGACGTTTGAGCGAATCAATCGGCCCGGCGCTCATGACTGAATCCGCAAACGCACCGCTGCCGCTGGTGGCTTCGTGACGTTTTCGAGCTTTGTTGTAACCTTCGTGATCGACCTTCAGATTGTTTTGTGTTGCCAGTGTCTCCGTCAGTTCAATCAGAAAGCCGTACGTTTGATGAAGGTCGAATGCGTCTTCGCCCGAAATCACGCCGCTCGATTTTGCCTTTGCAGCCAGCTTTTCGAAACGCGGCATACCGCGATCAACGACGTCAAGAAACTGTTCTTCTTCCAGCTTGATCACGCTGGAAACGGACGAAACGGTTTCGACAATTTCTGGATATGCATACTTCATACCTGCAACGATCGCTGGTACCAGTGAATGCAGAAATGGAGTCTTTCGGCCAAGCAGATATCCTTCCATTGCGGCCCGACGCAGCAACAGACGGACGATGTAGTCGGCCTTATCGGGACCCGGATTTGCGCCTTCGTGAATGGCGAACGTGCAGGCTCGAAGATGATCGGCGATACGGCGGCAGGCTCGGCCCCAAGACGCGTCGTATGTATATTTGAATCCAAGGACGTCGCCGGCCGCGATGCACATTGGTTTCAAAATGTCGATTTCGAAGTTGCTGAGCACACCCTGCAGACACGATGCACAACGTTCAAGTCCCATGCCTGTGTCAATGTTCTTCATCGGCAGTGGCTGAAGGTTGTTCGGCGGATCTCCCACACGATTGAACTGCGTGAAGACCAGATTCCAGATCTCGACAGGCTTCGTTGCGCCCGGCGCAAGATAGTAGATTTCCGAACACGGTCCGCAGACTCCATCCGGTCCTTGTGAAGGCGAAGACGCTGGCCAGAAGTTTTCGGATTCATCAAGTCGGCTAATGCGGTCTGCAGGTAGTTTGATTTCTTTGTGCCAGATGTTGAAGGCTTCGTCATCGTCCAGATAAACCGTGACCGTGAGTCGTTCTGGATCAAGGCCGAGCCATTGCTTTGTCGTCAGGAACTCCCACGCCCAGTGGATGGCTTCTTTTTTGAAGTAGTCGCCGAAGGAGAAGTTGCCGAGCATCTCGAAGAACGTATGGTGATACGCGGTGATGCCGACGTTGCCAATGTCGCCTGTTCGCAGACATTTTTGGCTGGTTGTGGCTTTGGTGAATTCCAGCGGACCTATGCCTAGAAATTGATTCTTAAATTGGTTCATGCCAGCGGGCGTGAAGAGTACGGTTGGGTCGTCCTTTGGGATCAGGACATCGCTGGACCGACGTACGCAGCCTTTGGTTTCGAAGAAAGCCAGATATTTTTCACGCAGTTCGTCAGTTTTCATATCGCCCGCAGCTCTGGCATCCTGGCCAGTCAAAACCTTTTTTGATGTGTCGTCGCCGCCCAATCACATTCCGGGGCGGGTTTCAGAAGTGAAGCATCTTAGAGACACAAGGCGGTTTTGTCGTGTCTGGTTTGGCTGAGTCGCTGACTTTCCAATTTTGGCCGCTGGACGAGAGTCAATTCTCGTCCTGACCTGACGTCTCTCTGAGACGATTCCGAGACACGACCAGAAGTCAGGAGATTTGAGTCCTTCTTTCACGGTCGCACTCTTTGACCTTGAGTGCTAATATTCAGGCCGACGATGGTATTCAGAATACACGACGAGGTGCCAAAATGCTCTCACTGCCAACCAATGTTGCTCGCCGAACTTTCCTGCGGAATTCTGGTGTTGGAATCGGCTCAATGGCCTTGGCGTCGTTGATGGCATCGGATGGTCGCGCCGACAAAAACGGCCTCGGGCCGCACGTGCCGCAATGGAATGGCGTACTCAACCCGACTCACTTTGCTCCAAACGCCAAGCGGATCATCTGGCTGTACATGGCGGGCGGGATGACGCATATCGACACGTTCGACAACAAGCCGAAACTTACGGAACTCAACGGCAAGGAAATGCCGGAATCCGTTACGAAAGGGCAACAGATCGCACAGCTTCAGGGGCAGAAACTGAACTGCTTCGCGCCGCAGCATCCATTCAGGCAATGGGGACAATCGGGACAGTCGTTTGCTGAAATCTGGCCGATGCTGGGCGAAAAATGTGCGGACGATATGTGT
>JANOZG010000524.1:0-5945 GCA_031429275.1 Planctomycetota bacterium | reverse complement strand
TGGTCGAGCTGCACAACTTCATTGGCTTGATATTGCTGACGCGAAACTGGTGATTGCCAAGGAGAAGCCGTGAAGGATTTTGAAGGCGATTCAGAAGGACGGGTCTCCAGACCCGTCCAGACAAGGTCAGTTCAGGACGGGACTGGAGTCCCGTCCTACATACTGATGATTTCCCTTTGCTTCCTCAGCACGATCACCGCTGCAAACGCCCAGCAAACGGTTCTCGAACGCGAAGCTGCTCGAGTTGAAACGCTGCGACGCATCACCCCCAGCATCGTCTGTGTCATGGATCCTAAAGGCCAGGGTGGTGGTTCCGGAGTTCTGATTTCCGCCGACGGTTACGCCATTAGCAATTATCATGTCACCTCCGGTTCCGGTTCGTTCATGAAGTGCGGACTGAGCGATGGAAAACTCTACGACGCTGTGATTGTCGGCATTGATCCCACCGGCGATATCGCATTGATTCAGCTGCAGGGCCGCAACGACTTTTCGTTCGCCACGCCCGGAGACAGCGATCACGTGCAGGTCGGACAGGAAGTTATGGCGCTGGGAAATCCGTTTCTGCTGGCGAGTGATTTTACTCCAACGGTAACTTACGGAATCGTGAGCGGCGTACGTCGGTATCAGTATCCGGCAAATACATTTCTTGAATACACCGATTGCATTCAAATTGATGCGTCCATCAATCCCGGTAATTCCGGCGGCCCGTCGTTCGACATCGAAGGTCGCTGGATCGGCATCAATGGTCGAGCATCGTTCGAAAAACGCGGACGAGTTAACTCAGGCGCGGCGTATGCTATTTCGGTGAACCAGATCAAGAAGTTTATCGGGGATCTGAAATGTGGTCTGATCGTGGATCACGGCATTGCAGAATTCACGGTGGAAACGACGGACACGGGTGAAGTGCGAGCCGCTCAGGTGTCGGCGCTGTCAGAAGCGTATCGACGAGGATTGCGGCCCGGCGATGAAGTGCTGTCGTTCGCCGGTCGATTATTGACATCTGCCAATGACTTTCAAAACGTACTCGGCATCTTCCCGGAAGGCACGCGAGTGCCTCTGACGTGGCGCAATCGGGACGGTTTGCATGAATCAACAATTCGCCTGCGCCCGCTGCACGCGTTTCAGAAAGCTCCGCCGTTGCCGGAAGAACGCCGTTCGCGACCACCGCAGGACCCGGAACACGGAGATGACGAAGAAATCAAAACGGATGGCAAAGCAGATGACGTGCCAGAGTCATTGAAGAGTCTGTTTGTTGCACGTGAAGGCTTTTGCAATTTTCACTTCAATGAACTGCATCGACTACGTTTGGTGAACGCTTTGAAGGAGCGAGTTGCCACGAACGGTGATCCGAAGCCCGCATGGGTGATTGCATTTTCGAGTGCGGAAACGGTATCGAAGTTGGCAGGCGAATTGACAATTGCATCTTCAGCCGTTGGAATGAATCTTAACGAACGGCCGTTTCTGCAGAGCACAACTGATCCCCAGGTGGATGAAGAGTCGCCTCAGTTGCCAGGACTTCTGATTGCGATGAATCAGCTTCGCAGACTGCTAAGCTGTGATCCCGCTCAATTCACAGAGCAACAAGCAGCTGGTCGAACGTTTCACTTGCCGCTGAAGCGGGATGTTGATGTCTTGCTGACACGCGAAGGCGTCCGGGCGTGTCGATGGTACTTTGATGAATCATCCGCTCTGCCGGTTGGCGTCGATGTGGAATACGCTCAGGGAATTGACGAAGCACGTTTGTTATTCGCCGACTGGGCGGACAGAAACGGTGCTGTTTTTCCGGGGCGATTGGGAGTGATCTCGGGCGTTAACGAAGAACTCCGCTGGCTGGACATCGGCAACGTGACCGTTCATCAGGCATCAGCAACAGAAGAGAAAAAACCGTGAGTGACATCATCGGCCCCATAAACGGAACAGCACCAGTCGCTGGTTCTGAGCGTATCATCGGGTGGCGGGGGTTGGAGGGCGATCGCCCGAAACCCCGGGGCTTCCTTCGCTTCGTGCAGTCCAGCCCCTGTCAGCTACTCGTCGTCACATTGCTCCTGTTCCTCTTCACATCGTCTACAGTCCATGCCTCACAATCCGAATTCCAGGCAACTGCCGATGTTCTGACATCGCGGCAGCAAACGATCGTCAAATTATTCGGAGCCGGCAGCGGCAATCTGGATTCCTATGGAAGTGGCACGTTGGTGACTTCTGAAGGCCATTTCATTACGGTCTGGAATCACCTGATCAGCACAGGATTTCTCACAGCCATCAGCCCTGACGGTCGAAAATTCAGCGTGGATGTGATTGGCACGAGTGCAGAACATGATCTGGCTCTGTTGAAGTTGCAATCAGAACCGGGCGATACCTTCCCACACATTGATCTGACAAAGATTGTCGATTCTACACCTGGAACTCCTGTGCTGGCATTCAGCAATATGTTTCACGTCGCGACCGGTAACGAACCGGTATCTATTGTCCATGGCGTGCTCGCCGCCAGGATTCCGCTGGAAGCGACTCAAGGCCGCTGGAAGTTTCCGCTCAAATCGCCGGTGTGGCTGATCGATGCGATTACGAATAACTCTGGTGCGGCCGGAGGTTTATTAACAGACACATTGGGAACTCCGATAGGGTTAATCGGTCGGGAAATTCGACATTCAACCAGTCGCACATGGGTGAACTATGCTGTGCCATTGTCGACGCTGAAGCCTGTCATTGAATCATTGCTTGCTGGCAAGAAAGTTGATTCGCGCCCGAAGGATGCCGACGCGAATCTGGCCATGATTTCCGATCAGGAACTCACTGCCAGGTTTGGCGTGACTATGCTGCCTAATGTTGTTGAACGAACTCCTGCATGGATCGACGCCGTCACAAAGGATTCCATTGCCGCAAAAGCGGGTCTCCAGCGAGGCGATCTGGTGCTGCTGGTGAACGATGCTGTGGTCACCAGCGTTATTGATTTCCAGCAGCAGCTGGCGACAT
This sequence comes from Planctomycetota bacterium, assembly GCA_031429275.1. Lineage (GTDB taxonomy): Bacteria > Planctomycetota > Planctomycetia > Planctomycetales > Planctomycetaceae > SXXK01. Next base: position 2,975 of record JANOZG010000524.1, on the reverse strand, counting down.
TTCGCAGCGGCGAACGCGTGGCCCTGACAATCAATCGCGATCAGCAATTGCTGCCTGTGGATTTGCGTATTCCGTAGTCAGGCGAACGGCTGGGCGTCAGCCCTCCGAGCAGTTGCAAATCCTTATATCATAGGTTGAATCTGCAAAACGCATCGTACCAGCAAGCTAACGCATGCCGCTCGCCGGATCTATCCTACACTCAACCATCGCTGTCGGTTAGACTACCGGACCTCACCGATTTCTTTCCGGAGTCCACCGCACATGGAAATGCTCACGATCGTCTTGTCGTCCGCCGTCATCCTCACCATCGCCTATTTCACGTATGGCCGATGGCTGGCGCGGATGTTCCAGCTGGACGACAAAACGCCGACACCTGCCGTCACGATGCGCGACGACGTGGACTATGTTCCGTGTGAAACGGGGCCATTGTTAAGTCAGCATTTCTCTGCTATCGCAGCTGCTGGGCCGATCGTCGGACCAATTCTGGCCGGAGTATTCTTCGGCTGGCTGCCAGCTTTGATCTGGATTCTTATTGGTTCCATCCTGATCGGGGGAGTTCACGACTTTGGTGCATTGGTGGCTTCGATTCGCCACAAGGCGACATCGATTATTGAAGTTGTCCGAATCCATATCAGCGGGCGAGCTTATCTGTTGTTTCTGGCATTTGTCTGGCTGGCTCTGGTCTATATCGTTGTGGCGTTTACTGACATCACGGCGACGATGTTCGTGGGGGCGATGGATCTTGAGTCCGGCAGGACGTATGCCTCAATCGCCGATGCAAAAGCAGATACAGCTGCAAAGAGCCTCATCGAATCTGGCGGTGTGGCGACATCATCATTGCTGTATCTGGTGCTGCCACTGATCATGGGATGGCTTGTGAAAACCGGGAAGCTGACAATGAATGCTGCCACCTGGATTTTTCTGCCGTTGGTGGGAGTTGCGATCTGGATTGGCCCATACATTCCATTGAACCTTGATGTGGTGATCCGCAATATGGCCCCGAATCTGTCGCCGGCAGATTCGGCATTGTACGCCGTTCGCAGCTGGGACATTTTCCTGCTGCTGTATTGTGCTGTTGCTTCGGTGGCTCCGATGTGGCTGCTGCTTCAACCGCGCGGTCAGCTGGGAGGATATTTTCTGTACGCAGCGCTTGGTGCCGGTGCGCTGGGGATTTTGATGGGCGGTCAGGAGATTCAGCAGCCAAAGTTCACAGGCTGGGTTCATCCGGTTCAGGGCGGAATCTTCCCCATGTTGTTTATCACAATCGCTTGCGGAGCTTGTTCAGGATTTCACTCGCTGATCTGTTCTGGAACGACCTCCAAGCAATTGCGAACCGAAGGCAGCGCTCGTGCGATTGGTTACGGAGCGATGCTGCTGGAAGCGATGGTCGCGATCGTGTCACTGTGCTGCGTGATGATGCTTCCTATCGGGTCTCCTTTGATTGCAAAGCCGAATCCCAATTTCATTTATGCCAATGGTATCGGTGCGTTTCTGCAAGGCATTGGAATTGCCCGTGCCGTTGGAGTCGCTTTTGCTTTGATGGCCTTTAACACATTTGTCTACGACACATTAGATGTGTGTACTCGACTGGGGCGTTTTATTCTGCAGGAGTTGACCGGCTGGAAGTCCACGGGCGGACGTTGGTTCGGCACTTTACTCACAGCTGGAGTTCCGATCTTTTTTGTGATGGGGAAGACGGTCGATCCTCAGGGAAATGTCGTTCCGGTCTGGCGAACATTTTGGAGTCTCTTTGGTGCCAGTAACCAACTTCTCGCGGCCTTGACGTTGCTCGGCGTGACGGTTTGGCTGTGGAGAACTCGCCAGGCAATCTGGGTGTTTTTTGTCACTGGGATTCCAGCCGTCTTCATGTATGCCATGAGTTCATGGGCGTTAGTGACGATCGTTAAGCAGCAGTTTGCTAAAGGAGGCAGTACCGATCCTGTTGCGTGGATTGCGGTGACACTACTGATCCTTGCCGCGCTGATGCTCGTGGAAGGCATCGCCGCCCTGCTCCGCCGGAATCCGCCGGTGGCTGATTTGTCACCTGCGATGACATGATTTTCTGCAGGCCGAATTGATGATTTCTAGTTGCAATGGGCAGAAAAATGGCGACTCATTTTTCTGCCCTTAATTTTTCTGCCGCGCGTGTGTTTCACCTGACTTCGTACCCCTGATATCTCTACGAATAGATTCAGGCAAGCAGTTTTCGTATCCACGACCGAGTTTCGATGTTAAACTTTCTTCCGACAGTTTCTGCTCCCAATAAATTCCTACGTCGATCCCACCTCCGAGTTCCCCGCAATGACGCAGCGCAGCGTAACAACACCAATTGAACACCTTTGCACCGCATCGCGGCGGCATATGTTGCAGGTTGGCTATTCGGGATTAATGGGACTGGGGCTGAATTCTCTTGTCCCGAAACGTGCGGTGGCGAAATCATCGGCCGAGACTGCTGCACCGCGAGCGAAGTCGTTGATCATCGTCTGGTGTACCGGGGCGATCAGCCATCACGACACGTTCGATATGAAACCGAACGCGCCGTTAGAAATCCGTGGCGAGTTTAATCCGATCGAAACGTCCGTCACGGGGACTCAGATTTGTGAACATCTGCCCCGCCTTGCGGCGCGAGCTCATAAGTATGCGCTGGTGCGAAGCTTGTCGCACAAAGACAACAATCATCTGATGTCCACGCATCATGTGCTCACGGGACACATACAGCCGGGGGCATTCTTCGACAAGGTTGCGTCTCGCGATGACTGGCCAAATTATTCGGCCGGTTGCGAATACCTGCGACCGCGCAGCGATGGAATTCCAAGCGGGGTGAATCTGCCAACGTTCCTGATGTCTGCTCCGCTTACTTGGCCGGGACAACACGCAGGTTTTCTGGGACCAAAATATGATCCATGGCAGATTGTGGGCGATCCAAACAGTCCGCAGTTTCGAGTCGATGCACTAACCCTTTCGCAGGGAATTGA
>JANOZG010000523.1:0-8355 GCA_031429275.1 Planctomycetota bacterium | reverse complement strand
GGGTCCGTAGTTCTTGCGGCTAAGGCCGTCAAATAGCACTCGATCCATGAATTCCAGTTCATTGGCGAAGCGTTCGATTCCCGGCAGATTCATCATCGGAGCATGGGGATTGATGCCATAAATACTGACGGGAAATTCCAGTTTGTTCCATGGATTTCGAAAACGCCCCTGCCCCATGTACATTTCGCTGATTTCGACGACGTCTTCGGACGAACCAAGTCGGTACAGCAAACGCCGAGGAAACTGAGCGGACGCGAAGATCGTCTTCGTGCGAGGACTGACGACGACAAGATCCGCTGTGACACGGCGAGCGACCGCGACGCTGTTATCCAGCGCGCCCTGACGAATGCCAAGTTGAACAAGCATCAACATGACGGCAACGACAACCCCGGCGGCCGCAACAGCAAGTTTGACCTTGTGATGGCTGAGTTGATACCACGCGACAAGAAAGCTGGAATACATGCGCGACTTCCGCTACCGAATATTCGGTGTCCTGTTTGTCATGTCCATTTTGTCACTTTGGCGATGGGCATCGTCCGTCGTTTCGAGGAGACGAATGCTGACTTCCACGCGAGCATTCGATAGCCGAGCAACATGCTCGAGGTGCTGGGGATCCAATTGGATTCGAACTTCCACGATGCGTGCGTCCGTATCACTCACAGGATCGTTCGTTAAAACGACTTTGCGTGCGACGAGATTTCCGATCTCCACGATTCGCCCTGTTAGCTTTTCGTCAGATGCGTCGATTTTGACTTCGGCTGGCATGCCGACTTGCAGGATGGCGACATCAGCTTCAAATACTTCGGCCACGACCTGCATTTGATGCACGTTGCCGAATTCAATGATTCCAGCGTCACTCACGCGTTCCCCCGGATGCGTGTGAATTCGCAGCACGCGACCCGCAGCAGGTGCCAGAATCCTGGACGCCTCAACGTCAGCCTCTGCCTTCGCGACTGTCGCTTCCGCCGACAAAATTTCTTTTTCAGCCACCAGAATATCGACATCACGAATTTCGCGAAGACTTGCTAGTAGAGCCGTCGCGCGACGTGCTTCCAGTTGCAGCCGATCAAATTCCCACTGTTTCTGATCGATCTGCTCGATAGTCGCGGCGCTGCGTTTCTGCAGCTCTTTCATTCTGGCCAGTTCACGATCCGCAACTTTGGAGTGAACTTCCGCCAACGCCAACGCTGTCGCCTGAGCTTCAATGTCGCCTGCTTTTGCACCGGCCTTGATTTTGATCAACTGTGCCTCTGCTGATGCTGATCGAGCCTGTGCCTCATTCAGTGCAGCAAGACGTCGAGCGTGATTGTCCAGCACGGCGAGCGTGGCACCGGTTTCAACGTCGTCCCCTTCCTTGACCAGCAGATCCTGCACGATCGCGCCTTCGTTCCCGGAACGCGGCACTAACTGAAGAATCGTGCCAGCCGGTTCCAGCCGTCCTAACGCATAGACATGCGTCCGCGGCGGAGCGACATTTATCGCTGTGGAAGATGACGCAGCTCTCGATTTTTCTGACTGGAAATAGCCAACACCGATGACCAGTCCGATGATCGCGATGGCTCCGAAAATCCACAACAATCGACTGGCCATTGAACCACGTCTTTTTGAGGCCACACTCGAACGTGAAACTGAACTCATGCCTCGCTCCTGACGACGCGATTCGCGTCAATCTGAGATGGAGCGGCGTATGATGGGCCGGAGTCACCGTCCAGTCTTGCCTTGATCAGGGCCCTCAACGATTTGCCGACTTGAGCAATCATGGGGTCATCATTGTCAATAATTCCCATAAACTGCCAAAGGAACAGACCATCAATGGCCAGCCACACGAGGATCTGATCCATGCCCTCTTTGGGATCACTCATAAACCGATTGCGCATCCGGGTTGCCAACTGCCGCAATGGCTGCATGGCTGCCGGACAAGTCACAGCCCCCGTCAGCATTGCCATGAAGAAGCGACTCAGAACCTCGGACGAAATCTGTCCGTCATTTGTGTTCGCGTCAGATTCAGGTGATTCTGGAAACATGCAATCCAGCAGACAACGAGCCCAGCGCAGTCGTGGCTCGGGGTCGTCGACGACTCGCCGCATCAACATGGTTTCGCACTGCTGACTAAATAGTCGAGCACTCCGCGAACCAGCTCATCTTTGCTGGGAAAGTGGTACATCACACCACCCTTGCTGATCCCGGCTTCTTTTGCGACCGCATCTAAGGTCATCGCTAGCAGTCCGTCACGGACCGTGATTTGGATCGCTGCGTCGCAGATTTTGTCTTTTGTCACCGTCGTTGCCATATCCAGTTCCAACCAATTAGTCTTTTTTACTGTACCGCACGGTTGGTTATGATGTAACTTGTTTCTTGCCTGAATCCTCCAGTTTCGTGCTTTGTCAACCTTTAGAATTAGGGATGAGTTGTATTTGTATTTGGACGACGGACTTCCAGTCCGTCGGCGGAGCACTTTATTGACGCACTGGAAGGCTGTCGGACCCGAGGATTGCCCTGACAAAGCACTTGATCGGAATGCGATTCAGGACTGGACTGTATCCAAGGGCATCGCACAAATGCTTTGCTCTTTGAGACCAATGTCGCTTGAATACTGGGACGAACCGTATGTCGAGATCAAATCTTAACCCCGGATGCTAAACTTCGTCGCCTTGCGATTGCCAATTCATGCAAATCGAACCCCCAGAATCAGAACTGTCGAATCCGAATGGAAGACGAAAAGAGAAACACATCCAGACTCCGGTCGCCGCAAAAACAGTGGTTCCAAAACCAGTCCCGCGACTCGAATACGCCATGGGAATATTCCATCTGCGGAGATCTGACCGAACGTCAATCTGACCTCTTGGAACATCTTACGGAAGTCCCGCGCGGCAGCAAAGGCGTCATCTATTTCGATTCCTGCGGTGGCAGCGTCTACACAGGACTTTCGCTCGGCACACTGATCCGGCTCCGAGCGCTGAGAGTCACGGCAATTGTGATTGGTGAATGTTCTTCAGCGGCTTTAATCCCGTTTGCCGCATGCAAACAACGACTTGTGACACCACATTCAACGCTGTTGTTTCATCCAATGCGGTGGCAATCGGATGAAGACGTGCGACTGGAAGAAGCCACCGAATGGGCTCGCCATTTTAAAGATCTCGAAACTCGCATGGATGCTCTGCTTTCAACAATGATGAATGTGCCGCAGGATTTGCTCCAAGGGTGGACTCGCCCTGGACGTTTTATCACCGGCCCGGAACTGGCGGCAGCAGGAATCGCGAAGTTGTTTGATCCTTTCAAAGATACTGATGCCTGGGAAAAAATTCGCTCTGTCTGATTGACCTCAATTTTCTTCACTGGAGTATGTTATGCACTTTCAAAATCTGTTCCTGAGTTTCATCGCGGGCATAGCACTCGCGACCAGCAGTGTTTGTGTAACTGCAGGCGAAAAGGCTGCACCTTCTCGAGTTCTGATGTTGACTCAGAGTGCTGGATTCGTACACGGCAGCGTCAAGCGTCCCGACGGAGACAAGCAGGACGACGAAAAGAAACTGGCTGTGTCCGAGATTGCGATGATTCAATTGGGTCAAAAGACTGGTTCATTTACAGTTGATTGCACTCAGGATGCTGCTGCAGATTTCACAAAAGCAAATCTGCAGAACTATGACATCGTGATGTTCTACACAACAGGATCGTTGCCGATTGCCGAAGCTGATCGCGACTATTTCTTCAAGGAATGGCTAACAACCAAAGGCCACGGTTTCATTGGATTCCATTCTGCCGCTGACACATATGGCGACTATCAACCTTATTGGGACATGATTGGCGGAACGTTCGACGGCCATCCGTGGGGGGCTGGAACCACCGTAACAATCAACGTTCACGAACCCGAAAACCCAATGATGAAGCCATTTGGCAAAGAGTTCACAATTCAAGATGAAATCTATCAGTATAAAAACTGGCAGCCCGAAAAAGTCCGTGTGCTGATGAGCCTCGATATGACTCGCTGCATACCGTCTGAACCACGGCATGTTCCCGTTGCATGGGTGAAGTCATACGGCGAAGGCAAAGTGTATTTCAACAACCTTGGCCACAATGAAGCCACATGGCAAGACCCGCGATTTCTGGATTCAATCACCGCGGGCGTCAAATGGATGCGTGGCGAAGTCGATGGCGAAACTGCGCCAAATCCTGAACTCAGCAAAGCCCAGCAGAAAGCTGCCGAAGCCGCAGCGGCTGCGAAGTGATATTCTGTGAGCGTCTGTGAGCGGAGGAAATTGAGGTGTCCCTTCGGCGAGCGGGGGATGTCAATCCCCTGATCGCGGGCCTCACAAAGAATCAGGGGACTAACGTCCCCCGCTCGCCACGATTCAGCCCGCGAAGTAGAGACAGCAATGTCAGCTGGAGATTTCTAATCTGGGATTTCAAATTCCAAATCCAAAAGATCAATCACTGCAAACACTGGAACCAACCGCGTGCCCCTCCTGCCCCTCGTCAGACTTTCGCGACTCGTCCTCACAGGTAAAGATCGTGCGAAATATCTGCACAACTTTTGTACAAATAACATCAAGGAACTGCCGAGCGGAAAGTCCTGTGAAGCATTTTTCTGCGATGTTAAAGCTCGCATCATTGCTCACGGCTACGTTCTGGCTTTCGACGACAGTCACGAAATCTGGATGCTGGCGGGGGATGAACCCGGTATTATGAAACATCTCAATCGCTACATCATCACCGAAGATGTCACGATTCAATCGGCGACGGAGGCAACATCGGCTTTTGCAGCGATCGGTGCGACGGCGTCGAATTCGCTGCTTTCCGCTGCTGGTGCTGCAAGTGTAACGGACGGCCTGTTGGAAGAGTCGTTGCGTTGCGTACGACTCACGTCGCAGAACGGGACGACAGTGCCGTTCCAAGGCACGGCGTTATCAGTTTCCTGGGCTGGCACTCCACTGCTGTGGTTCGCCCTACCGAAGGATTCGAAGTTTGTTTTGCCAATGGAAAATGTCTCCGCAGCCGAATCGCAGCTTGAAGTGCTTCGAATTCGAGAGCGATTTCCTATCATCAATCAGGATATGTCGATCGACAACATGGCACCGGAAGCAGAACGCAATGCCAACGCGATTAGTTACGTCAAAGGATGCTACCTTGGTCAGGAACCCATCGCGCGACTGGATGCTATGGGGCACGTCAACCGTGCGTTGCGAAGCGTGGAATCGAATGCCTCAGCGGCACAACTCATAGGAGGCAGCATCCTGACAGAAGGTGACTCAGCTATCGGAACGGTGACTTCTGCAACCAGCACGGACCATGGTTCCATCGGACTAGCCATTCTTCGCACAACGGGCTTTGAAAAACCGCTCCACGTGATTGTCGATGGTCAAAGCGTGGCTGTTGTGAAAGCTGCGGAACCAAAATCATAAGTTATGAAGCTGACTCTCAAAATCATTCTGCTGATGCTGGCCGTCGCCTGTGGACTGGTTGGTATCAGCGGTTATCTGTCCGTGCAGCGCGAGATTGCTTTCTTTGAAGAAGACATGACAACGCGACATGCACGATTGGTCACTGCTGTGCAACCCATGTTGCTCGATGCGTGGCGGTCGGCAGGTCGAGGCGGGATGTTGCGCTTCGTTGCCAGCATCGAAGGCGACGAGCAGCAGGTGCGAATCCGCTGGGTGTGGCTCGATGAGACAGCGGATGAAACCACGCGCCCCGTTGCACCATCATCGGAATTGTCAGAATTGAAGTGGGGACAACTCACTTCGGTCCGTGTGCGAGAACTCGACGGAGCTGGATTGTACTGTACGTATTTTCCCGTCGAATTGATTGGCGACAGGCGTCGCGGCGCATTGGAAATGACCGAGTCGCTGGCACGACGCGATCAATACACTCGCAGTACTGTGCAACGCACAATTCTGTTGATGGGCGCGATGATTGTTGCGGCGATGTTACTGGTCGGAATTGCGGGGCTGCGACTTATCGGCCGCCCCCTGCAGGCATTAATGCTGAAGACCCAGCAGATCGCCGCTGGAGATCTCAAATCGCCCGTGATCGTCAGTGGATCGGATGAGCTTGCGACACTGGCGACCGCTTTGAACAACATGAGCGCAAAACTGGACGAATCACAGCAAGCTGTGCAGAGAGAATCCACCCAACGGATCGAAGCCATCGAGCAACTGCGGCATGGCGACCGACTGAAAACGGTCGGGCGTCTGGCATCCGGTGTGGCCCATGAGCTCGGCACACCGCTCAACGTCGTCATTGGCCGCGCAGGGTTGATTGCTGGCGGAAAACTTGGCAACGACGATACCATTCAAAGTGCGAAGACGATTCAATCCGAAGCGACGCGCATGACAAGCATCGTGCAGCAGCTACTGAACTTCGCGAGGCGTTCGTCACCCAATCGCACTCTCTGCAATTTGAATTCCGTCATCGATCGTACCGCAAATCTGATGGATTCAATCATTAAGAACAAAGGTGCGCGCCTTGAGATCACGAAATACCTTCCCGAAGCCATAATGGTCAGCGCGGATGCCGCACAAATTCAGCAGGTGTTGTCGAACCTGGTGATGAATGCTTTGCTGTCGAAGGATTCCGGCGTCAACATTCAAATTGCAGCAGAAGTTTGTGACGCCTGCCCGCCGGACGCTGCCACGAATTCGTCAAGTCGCGTGGTGCGAGTCACTGTGGCGGATGATGGTAACGGGATTTCGGAAGCCGTGCTGCCGCACGTTTTTGAACCCTTTTTTACGACTCGCGATGTTGGACAGGGAACAGGCCTGGGTCTTTCCATCGCGCATGGAATCGTCTCCGAACACGGTGGCTGGATGTCAGTTGACAGTGTTGTCGAGCACGGAACGACATTCAGCATCTTTTTGCCCTTAGAGGTGGAGCTATGAAAGGACATATTCTGATCATCGACGACGAACGCAGCATGGTCGAATTGCTCGAAACTGACCTTCGGCTGCGGGGTTACAAAGTCAGCGGATTCACCTCATCGACGGCCGCACTGGATGCACTGTCGACCACCGATGCACAGGTGATCTTGACCGACATGCAAATGCCAGGTGTGAATGGTTTGCAGGTGTGTGAACGCGTTGTCGCGAATCGTCCCGACATCCCCGTCGTTGTGATGACGGCTTTTGGCAGCATGGAAACAGCGATCGACGCCATTCGCGCCGGTGCATGGGACTTTGTCACCAAGCCCGTGGAAATGGAATTACTGGCGGTTGTGATGGACCGCGCTGTTCGCCATCACAATCTTCAGGAAGAAGTCCGACGACTCAGCGATAAGCCGCAACCGACGGATCGGTTTGAAGAACTCATCGGAGCCAGTTCTCCGATGCAAAAGCTGTTCGATCAAATTCGCAAAATTGCCCCGACGTCCGCCAACGTACTGATCACAGGCGAGAGTGGTACAGGCAAAGAACTTGTCGCTCGCGCGATTCATCGCCACAGCCTGCGGAAGGGCGGACCGTTTGTCGGCATCAACTGCGCCGCGATTCCGGAAAATCTGCTTGAAAGCGAACTCTTCGGCCACGCCAAAGGGGCCTTCACGGATGCACGCGCTGACCGGAAAGGCCTGTTTCAGCAAGCTCAGGGTGGCACGTTGTTCCTGGATGAAATCGGCGACTTCCCACTTGCGCTGCAGGCCAAACTTCTTCGCGCGATGGAAGAACGAACCGTACGTCCGGTTGGAGGCGACAAAGAAATTGCATTCGATGCCCGCATATTGACTGCCACCAATCGCGATCTGGCAGCCGCCGTCGAAGCGGGACGTTATCGGGAAGACTTCTATTTCAGGATCAACGTTATTCAGCTTGACCTGCCGCCTTTGCGTTCTCGCGGCAATGACGTGCTGTTGATTGCTCGTACTTTGCTGCAAACCTTCGCGAGAGACATGGGCAAGAACGTCAGTGATTTTCAGCCGTCGGTTGCCGAGCGATTTCTCAATTACGACTGGCCGGGAAACGTGCGGGAATTGCGGAACGTCCTTGAACGCGCCGTCGCGTTGACGGAATTTGAAAAACTGATCGTGGATGATTTGCCGGATCGAATTCGTGATTATCGGCAATCAACATTTCGCATCGACACATCGAACCCAGCCGAATTGCAAACATTGGAAGCCGTCGAACGCCAATATATTCAACGTGTCCTTGCCAGTGTGCAAGGCAACCGCACCGAGGCCGCACGTATCCTTGGTGTCGATCGCAAAACGTTGTATCGGCGATTGAAGCAGGATGAGGAGGGGTAGTTTTCAGTTTTCAGTTTTCAGTTTTCAGTTTTCAGTTTTCAGTTTTCAGTTTTCAGTGGTCAGTGGTCAGTGGACAGTGGTCAGTGGTCAGTGGTCAGTGGTCAGTGGTCAGTGGCCGATTCGTG
>JANOZG010000522.1:0-5960 GCA_031429275.1 Planctomycetota bacterium | reverse complement strand
CGATCGCATTGAGGGCATCGCCCAACGGCATGTCCTTACAGCGAAACGTGACAGTCGAGGGCTTGCTCGCAATGCGACTGACGGTTTGTGCATGCAACGCTTTCACTGCAATGTTTACTCCGTGATCCGTTGCAATTGAACGAAGCGCGTCTGTGAGGCGTGCGTCTTCGAATTGCAGGGAAACGGTTCTCCTCAAATCGGCCCTCGTCACGAGATTCTGGACGTGCCTGATGACTATCACTTGGCTCTTGTCGAGCGATTCTTGATCCATGCTGCGCGTGTACTGTTCCAACTGCAACTTTTTCTTTTCCATCGCGAAAGAAGTAAAGCCCTTTGACAGCACTGCTGCCAGTAGTTGAGCTTGCTTCTGCGGATTAGCTACTGTCTTTGAATTGCTCTCAAAAGCCTGAAGAAACAATTTGTCTGCGGCTTCGCGCTGCTGAGGTGAGTCGTCCGTCCTGTATTCCGGTGCTTCGACAGCGAAGTGTTGTAAAAGAAGTTCGCGGTACACGAATTGCGGCAAGTCCGATTTGATCAGTTCACAGACAATCGCGCGCTTCAGATCGTCAGAAACGCCCTGTGTTCTTTGCAATCGGTCCCAGCCACCAGCGATGAATTCTGCAACGGTAATAGGTCTGTCGTTTAAGAACAGAATCACCGTATCGCCGCTCATTGGTGAGTCAGCTGAGAGGACGAATTTGTCATCCAGACGAATGCTTGTGTCCAGCGGCTGCTTGATGATCTCCGCCGGATGGACCAGGATTTCGTCACCGGTCATAACGTAGAAATTTGGATCGGCACCACTCTTTAATCGTTTCAGATTCACTTGAAGTACGGTTGGCTGTGGCTGCTTGCCAACTTTGCGGATCACGCTGACCGTGTCTGCAGATTCATCCGATGGTCCACCGGCCATCGTAATGACTTCGAGAAGACGCAGGCCTTTGGTCCCTACAAACTTGTATGATGACGGCTGTCGAACCATTCCTTTGACACTCACCTGCACATGATCATTGCCCGCCAAAATAGGTGAAAGGCCCGCCTCATCGACGTATTCGAGATATTTCGGGTATCGTTCCAGATACACAGTCAGAGCGTGTGTAGTTTCATAGAACGGCGAACGGACTTCCGGGTTGCTCCAATCGGCAACAAGATCATTCGCCGCTATTTCTATTTCACGCCGAATCCAATCCTTGCCGAGTTCATCGTCCGGCAGCGCGATTGTCAGGAACAATAGCATCTGTGCTCTGTTCGTCGCTGCAATGTCGATTGGGAAAGCGGACTGACGGATTCGTCGGTTCCCTTCTATGTCCAGTTGTAGTGGATCCGCATAAGTCAGTGTGCTTCCGGGGGCGTAGATTCGTGGACCGAACTGAGGACGATATTGAGGCCGCGGTGATTGGAAAACCGGAGCGTACGGCGTCCCAATCCGTCGGTTACTTGTAGGTGATGGTCTGGACTTTTCGATGGCCTCTTGAATTATCTGATCTACCTTCAGCCAATTTCCTTCAAGCGAATTGCTGGCTGGCAAATAGTGATTGCGGGCGATGGCCAGCGACATCAGAGACAATGGCGGATGCGTTAGTTTGCACTTGGTAAGTTCGATCTCGACGAGCCGTTCAATGCTCCAATCTTCTCCCTTGTCGTTGGTCCAATTTTCGTTGCGAGGCAGATATTTGCTTAAGGCCATCAGCGTCCATGGTGCCAGCTTCTTTTCACTCACGGTCATTTGTAGGTGCTTGACTATGTCTTCCATCGTGATCGTGCCGTCGCCTACTTTGAACTTCGTGTCCAAAGGCACGTCATTCATCGCAAGCGTCGCAACGAATTCCTGAGCATGGTCATCGAAGCCGAATTCGACAGATCGTGGATCTGGCTGAGCACCATGTTCGGTCTTTTGAAACCATGGACCGTGATAACGATAGCGATAACTTTGACTCTCACGCCCGTTCTGCAGCCAGTCGAGCCCAACGATAGCTTCATTGCCGTCTCGAATCAGAAATTCACGCCGCAAAGCCGCGAGGCCGTGCATAAATAGCCAGGGAATTCGCTGGTCCGTCATCAACAACCGCCGCTGAGACGCGTTGCGAGCGTCCCAGACAAGTTTCACCAGTGGATCGGAGGATTGACGAATCCATTCGTGCAAGTGAAGTGCTGGAACGTTGATTTCTGGCACAGCGTTTGGTGACGGACTTGATTCGTCGGATTGTTCTTTTGGATTTTCGTCACTGGCGGTGATACGGTTGTTCAACTCAATTCGAAGGTCACGTATCTTGTAGCGTCGGCCCTCTTTAATTTGAAACCGTACTCTGCGATTTTTGGGATCGTCCGCCGATAAGGTCTTGGCCGTTACCTCAACTAAAGGGAAACCAGCGTTGGCGTATTTCGATTTGATTGCTTCGCAATCAGACGCAAGTGAAAGGGCACCGTCAATGTCCGCAGTCAGTTCGCCTTCGTCGAGATACTTTTGAAGATCCGCATCGCTCCAATACTCGTTTCCTTCAAATTCTGGTAACTGTACTCCAACATCTTCCTGTTCCAGAGGTTCCGTATCTTTGTTTGTTCCATTCGGTGCCAACTCGTCAGCAGACGGCTTCGCCACCGCACCTGGCAACACAATAAACGCCAGTGCCACAATCATCAGCCAGCACCAAATCGGGGTTCGCTTTTTCAATCCGTTTTTCAGCGACATGATTCTCTCCATACGTTGAGATGTAATTTCCACGGGCTTCATGCCGGGGAAGACGGGGATCGGTTGTAATCGGTGTTTGCATTCAATGACGCTCAACAGGCTGCGAGCGTAGTGGGCCGGTGTGCAGCCGAGTTCCGCGATGACTTGTTCGTCGCAACAGCGTTCGGCTTCCCGCGACAGCCAGCGGTTGCAGAACCAGACCGCCGGATGAAACCACCACAGACTTTGCACGATGGCTTGCAGTGTGCCGGTGCGCAGGTCACCTCGGCGAATGTGCAGGAGTTCGTGGGCGAGGATTGGGTCGAGGAATTGCAGGTTGGAATCTGCAGGTCCACATTCCAAAACATTCTGGCGAGCGGCAGGACGTAAGTCCTCCGATTGTTGACGTTGCATCACGGGCAACGTCACGTCATCGGGCGACTTACGTCGCTCCGCTCGCCAACCGTCACCAACATCATCCAACAAACAACGCGGCAGCACGATGGTGTGACGCAGCAGGCCAAGGACTGCGGGGCCGAACAGCACGTCGGAGACAATGATGCGTGGGATTTGACGAATTCGGAGTCGCTTCGCGAGTTGCTGAATGCGATTTCGAAGCACATCATCGAATTCTGTTGTTTGATGCAAATGAATCTGTCGCAGGCAGCGAAGGCAACGAATGACCATGGTCATCAATGTGATGATGAATCCAATGAGAAATCCGCCAAACAGAAGTGACGGCAGTTGGTCGATCGCTGGCGATGACGGTTGTTCGGCAGCATGTACCTCTGCTTCAGACTCAAGGGGCGGAATTTCTGACGCAGAGTCGCTCAGGCGCAGAAACGCAAGGTCTGCTTGCTCCTCAGCGCTCTTGTGTCTCTGCGCCTCTGCGTCAAAACTGACTTCTGCGTCGCCTTGCCAAACATCATGCGGCACCAGCACTTGAATAACGTCTTCCGGCACCACCAAATCGACATGTTCAATTGCCTCGACTGGCGGCAAGTCTGCGGGAGTATCAACCGCAGGCAGAACTTCAGCAGCTGGAACCTCCGTCGGAGTTGTCCATGCCAAAACCTGGCTGAAGACTCCCAGCGAATGCCCCCACAGAGGCGGTGTGACACATTTGATAAGTACCAGCACCCACAATGCGTGTGCGAGATGCGGACGGTTCATCGCGGCGATCCTGACGATCAACGCAACGACGATCGTGAGTGCCGCAATCTGCCATGCTTGATGAAAAATCATCGAAACAAATTGGTCAGACATGGTGCGACTCCTTTCCCGGGTTTTCGGAACCGAGCCGCGTTATGCGCGCTGTGTGTGTCAGGACGGGATTGGAATCCCGTCCTACAGTGAATGCTCCCGTGTTATCCGAAAACTTAAAACCGAAAACCCAGCCTTCTCCCTTACTTCGCATTGCTGCCACCTTCCAGTCGATCGAGCAGTTGGCGAAGTTGATCGATGTCGCCAGGCGAGAACTTTCGTTCCTCAACCAGATGCTTCATCAGAGGCAGCGTTTCGCCACCGAACAGAAGGTCAACCATCTCGCCAACGGTTTCGCGGATCACCGTCTGGGGCCGAACTTTGGGGGAGTAGACTCGATTGCGTCCCTCGATCCGGACGTTCAGATATCCCTTTTCCTCAAGCCGGCGAAGATAAGTCTGCACCGTCGTGAAATCGATGTCACGTCCTGCCGGCAAGGCTTCGAAGACCTGCCTGACACCAGCGTCTTTCAACTCCCAGACGATCCGAGCAATCTCAAGCTCAGCTTTTGACAACCCCGGTCTTGGCGGCATTTTGCAAACTTCCTGTCTTGCGCGGTCTCAACTACAAATGTCCCTGATATGGAACTGTATAATTACATTTGTACTTGTGTCAATGGGGTCTGACAAGTTCTTTTGTCGGCGGGCAATGTGTTGCGTACACGGCTGCCGTCGGTGCCTGTGTGTAAACGGTCGAAATGGATGACTACTTTTTGGCGAGCGGGGGAAGTCAATCCACTAATTGTTGGCCTCAGGAAAAAACAGGGGACTAACGTTCCCCGCTCGCTTCAATTCAAATCTCTCGAAGGATGAATCTGACAGATATCAGTTGCGTGTTGTCTTTAGAGATTAACGATCTCGCCTGACTTTTGAATTCCGAAACGACACACTATAGTGTGATCGTGATGAGTGCACTCGGACAGGCAAGGCAGGGGTTCAGTGGAAGACAACATACAAGAACAGCAGCCACAACATTACGTCGTCCGTTATGGTGCGATGCGACTGTTGGGTGACTTTGAAGCACGTCGGGGCACCGTGTTTCGACGCAATGAAGAAGTCATCGTGCGATCCGAGCGAGGCGTTGAATGGGGCACAGTACTTTGCCCGGCGACGGAACGCACCGGAGAGTACCTGGGAAACACACGATCGAATTCCGGCAGAATTCTTCGACCAGCCACCGATGAAGATCGACGTAGCCGGTCGGAAACCGCAGAACGCGAAAAACAACTTTTTGCACAAGCGGCGGCTATGATTTCTGAACGTCTGGTCAGAATGCAGCTGATTGATCTTGAACAGATTTTTGGGGGCGAACGACTGATTCTGTATTATCTCTCAGAAGGACGCGTCGATTTTCGTGAGCTCGTCAAAGGCATGGCTCGCGAATTCAACATGCGAATTGAGATGCGACAGATTGGAATTCGCGACGAAGCAAAGTTGCTGGCGGATTACGGTGACTGTGGAAAGCCGCTTTGCTGCAATACGCATCTGCAGGAGATGCCCGCTGTTTCCATGAAAATGGCGAAACTACAGAAGGCGACGCTTGATCCGAACAAGATTTCCGGTCGCTGTGGTCGGCTGAAATGTTGTTTGCGATACGAATACGACACATACGAACAGCATCGCCGTGAACTTCCCCCCATTGGTGCCACCGTTGTCACTAAGAATGGGCAGGGACGCGTGATTTCGCAGGAGTTGCTGGCCCGTAAACTTGTCGTCGTCTTCCCGGACGGCCGGCGCGTCATGACTGCTGAAACCGACATTGTGACCGTCATTTCGCGAGGCGTCAAAATCCAACCGTCAGATGATGGCGAGCTTGACGAAAATTCGTAACAGGCTCTTTTAACTGCTTTACAAATGCCTTAGACTTGCGATCAATTGTAAAGAAACGATGTTTTTGGCCTCCCCGCCTTCAGGACGTTTCGAATGGGCTCAACAGCCAGCTATACCCGATCCAGCACGTATCATCCAAACGCGTTCAAGTTTGTGTACTCAGCACTGCGTTTTACGCAGGAAAAGCTGGGGCGCGATCG
>JANOZG010000521.1:0-9706 GCA_031429275.1 Planctomycetota bacterium | reverse complement strand
CGTTTCGCAGGCTTGTTGGTAGAGCGTCGTCCGCAAACACCATGCGACGATCTGTTACTTCCATGCTCTTGAGTGTGGTCAGCATCTGCCGCACAGAATCAGCGTCAGTTGCGCCTGTCGCTGCAATGCAGGAGAACTTATCTGCTTCGAAATCTCGCGGCACGTCCGACAGCATCGGCCAGCGATTGTGATGTGGCACCAGATGGCAGCCTTCAAACTGCTCGGCCATCAAACTCTCAGGAACAATCAGCAAAATCTCTGGCATACGACGTCTATTTTCCTGCTGATTGGGCCAGAGATTGAGTCGTTTGAATCAGCGACTGGAGCAGTGCATATGATTTTCCGCTCTGAATTGCGGTTGTCGCGACGTCGACACCAGCTTTCAAGTCTGCAACTTTTCCGATGACTAACAAAGCTGAAGCAGTGTTAGCGACCACCATATCCGATGCTGGCCCGGGAACTCCTTTCAAGATATCCAGAATGACCTCCGCACTTTGCACGGCTGATGATACACGAAGGCTGGAAACGTTGCATTCCGGCAATCCGAAATCAACCGCGGTCCATTCCTTTCGATGAACGCAATCAGGCGTCACATCGAAGACGGCCGTCGTCCCCCACAAAGACACTTCGTCCAATTCATTGTTGCCGCAAACCACAAACGCACGTTGAATCGAAAGTCGCGATAGTGCCGTTGCCAGCAATTCTGCACGGTCGATTGAGTTTGCTCCAAGCACCTGAAATTCAGCGGAAGCGGGATTGGTCAGCGGCCCCAGCAGATTGAAGATCGTTGGAATACCAAGCTGTCGCCGCACAGGTGCCGCATGCTTCATCGCGCCATGAATCAACGGTGCAAAACAAAACGCGATGCCAAGTTCGTCAAGACATCGCCCCGCAGCCTCGGCAGAGAGTGCGATGTTGACTCCCAGTGCCTCCAAGACATCAGCCGAGCCACTGGAACTTGAAACGCTGCGATTGCCGTGTTTGGCGACGGCAATGCCGCACGATGCAGCCACCAGTGCAGCTGCCGTGCTGATGTTGAATGTGTGCAGCCGGTCGCCACCGGTCCCGCACGTATCCAGTAACGGCCTGCGACTACTGGCAATCGCCGTCGCTCGCTGACGCATGGCTGTCGCAGCGCCAACCAATTCCGACGCGACCGGCCCCTTTACCGCCATCGCCGTCAAAAACGCAGCGATATCGACAGGATCGCAATGCCCGTCCATGATGGCACCGATCGAGTCGCGGCAGACAGAATCACTTAAATCGTGTCGTTGCAGCAATGCGTCGAGTGCCGGTTTCAGAGTATCATGCATAAACTGACTTTGTCAGGTAAGGATTCGTCGGAGTCATTCTGCTGCGGGCAGTCTATAACGGATTTCAGAAAGATGACAAACAACGCACCGTTTTCTGAGCTCGAAATTGAAGGGACCGCATCCCCCTGTTCATATCTGCCGGGACAAACGGCAAGGATGATCTATCGAATTGCGTACGATTTGTCGGATTCACGATACGAACATCTGCTCTCACGCGGTTGGCGACGCTTTGGAAGAACCCTGTTTCGTCCTGTTTGTGCGGAGTGTCACGAATGCCGCAGTTTGCGAGTTTGCATTCCCGAATTCACGCCAAACAAAAACCAACGACGATGCATGACTCGCAACGCTGCAGTTGAACTGACAGTTCAATCCCCAACGATCACTGACGAACACATTTCGCTGTACAATCGCTATCACCTTGACATGCATCATCGCCGCCAGTGGCCGCATCGCGAGACGACTCAGGAGCAGTACGAGGAATCATTCCTGGAAGGTCGCTTTCCGTTTTCTCGCGAATTTCAGTATCGCGTCAATGGTCGACTCGTAGGCCTGGGTTTGGTCGATGTGACGACGTCAGCAATGTCCAGCATCTATTTTTTTCATGATCCGGATTATCGCGAGGAAGGATTGGGTACATACTCGATTCAAAAAGAGATCGAATACGGGCGCACTCTGGGTCGCAATTCATTGTATATGGGATATTACATCCGGGATTGTGCATCAATGAACTACAAAAACCGCTTCCAGCCAAACCAGTTACTGCAGAGCTATGTTGCAGACGACCAGGATCCTGTGTGGCTCAGGTCTTAGAATCACTTCAATCGCCGCCTACTCCCGGTCTAGCTTGATGCAGAACCTATCTGTCCCTGCATCTGCAGCTTTCGCCGCTTTCTACATTACTCAGGCTGATCTGCAGATTGTTGTGCAGCAGTACTAGCCTCAGCGGCGGCTGCCACATGCTCGGCGTGATGCTCTTGATATTCGCTTATCTCGTCAGCCCAGCTTGTCACCTGAGGTGCCGTTGGTGTGTAGTACGAAGCACCGATATCAGGGAATAGCGCCAGTGGAAGGCCGATCGCCAGAATTGTTGTCGGTGCCAGCAGCACGAACTTCCAGTTGCCTTCGAACTTCAAATGCATGAAGAACATCATCACACACAAGGCTTTCGTGACCGCAACAGACATCACGAGGACGATGGTGATCGCCTTGCTCAAATGGATGACATCGAAGATCACCGACAATGCCGTGCAGACGCACAGAACACCAAAGATCGCGAGATAATTCACATGATGCGTGTCGTGACCCGCGTGGGAATCATGGCTGGCGTTGGCATCGTGAGACATCTTAAAAACCTACTTCAAAAACTACAGGAATTAGAGTCGAAAAACATGAGCCTGCCAGTTTCTGACAAGGCCAGCAAACTGACAGATCTGAAACACATCTTGAGCCAGCCCTAGATGATATACAACATGGGAAACAGGAAGATCCAGACCAGGTCCACGAAGTGCCAATACAAGCCGCTGTTTTCGACAAAGTCAGTCCATTCATCGTTTAATTTACTGCCCTGCTTAAGAACGACAGCAAACAGAATCATTCCAACGATCACGTGAATTGCGTGGAAACCGGTCATCAGAAAGTACATAGAAGCAAAAATGTTGCCGTACACGATAGGATGCATCTCAAAGACGCCACTACTCACAACATCCCCGTATTTCTCGTTTGCCTTGAGTTCACTGAGAAGGGTCTCAACTTCCGTGTACTCCAGCACAGGAAGCTTTTCACCTTCCTTAAGTATTTCACGAGCTGCCAAATAATCAGGGCCAGTTGCCGGAATTGCCAGCGAAACGTCAGCCACAATATGCTGATGTAGATTCATCCACTTACTGAATAATTCAGCATCCGCTGGAGCTGTTTCCTGCAGTGCCTTGAACGTGCCTTCACTGATTTCTTCCGGCTTCGCTGCCGTCGGCAGAGCAGCAATCTGAACGACTAGATTCACGATGTCCGTTGGCCGATCGGTCTTGATCGCACCCCTGCTGGTGTATTCTTCGAATCGTCCGCGAACCACCACTTCCAATTCTCGACTCGCCTTCTTTATCGCTTGTGATGACGTCTCGGCAATGTGGCCCGGCAGAATGTCGTGCGAAATCTTGCCGAAATATTCAACTGACTTGATGCCAAGGAACAAAAACGCAAGTAACAGCGTGCCCAACAGGTAAGTCCGAGCTTTTGCGAATTGCTTGAGTGCCATCGCTTCGTGTGCCACCACGACAAGGTAGCTGGACACGATCAACACGAATGTATTAACGCCACCGGCCAGTACATTGATATGGGTGTCGTTAGGATCGGTTGGCCAGCCCTTCGATCCAAGTCGTAATACAATATACGACCCGATAAAAGCGGTGAAGAACATGATTTCCGTGCCAAGGAATAGCCACAGTCCGAGTTTTGAGTTCGGAATGGGAATGCCCATTTTCAACGCAGTTGGTTTTGCAGTATGCGACATAGTTCAGGTGAATTCAAAAAAACGTTGACAACGCGACGAAAACGCGACTCAGGAAACCAATCTCAGATAGTCAGCAACCAGACAAAACAACAACACTGGCAGACATATCAACGAGCCCAGCATCAACTGACGTGCCCGAAGATTGGTTCGACTGCTGAAGAATCTTACTGTCAACCAGAGATACCCAAGTGACAGCACAATTGCAGCGGCCAAGTACCCCGGCCCCGCTAAACCCACAATTCTCGGCAAGCAACTTACGGGTACAAAAGCCAAGGCATAGATTAACGCAATCCAACCCGTGCGAACTCCGTTGTCATTGAATGAAGGAAGCATCTTTAGTCCGGCTCGTTCATAGTCCTCACGATAGATCCAGCCAATCGCCAGAAAATGAGGGAACTGCCAAACGAAGAAAACTGCAAATAGAGCGAGTGCTTCAAGTCCGAACTGTCCCCCAGCAGCCAGCCAGCCAAGAACTGGAGGCATCGCCCCCGGAACAGCCCCAACGGTTGTGCAGAGACTGCTGATTCGTTTTAGGGGCGTGTACAGCAAGACGTAGCTCAACATCGTGCAAAAAGCAGCGATACTTGTCGTGGGGTTTACAAATTCCCACAACAGTGCGGCACCAAGCACTGAAGCAACAACACCAAACCCAGCGGCTTCAATACGCGAAATTCGACCGCTCGCAACTGGGCGATCTGACGTCCGATTCATCTGTAGATCTGTGGCGGACTCGATCACCTGATTCAGAATGCTGGAAGCGGCAACCAGGCAGCAGATCCCCAAAACCGCGATCCAGACCACAGGCCATGAGATAACGATTGGCGACGCGAGAACGAAACCAGAAATTACAGCAGCGGCTGACATCACCATAATACGGGGTCGAGCCATCTGCCGGTAATCTGCGAAACGACTTGACAGCGTACCAACGATTCCGCTTTTGCCGCAATCAATTGCATGCGACAAGTTTTCCGCTGCTGGTGCGATCGTACTCATCCGATCGTCCCTCGATTTTCTACCGCCGGCAATTCAATTCTCAATGCCCTCAGAAGACCACTCCTGAAGAGAACAGCCATGGAAGTTGCAGCAACCACGCAACCAGACAGCAAAAACATTCCAAACACAGTATGCATTGAGCAGACGATCGTCTGACTCAAACTTCCGGACACAGCAACGTAGCCAATCTGAGGTGAGCCGAGTTTCGTCAGATAGGAGCCAACTCCCAGCATGAGTTGGAGCAACAACGCGATAGCAACAAACAGACCCGATCGCCGCAGTAAGCCGTTTTCGGATCGCAACAAGCCAAATGCCGAAACAACGCCGCAAAAGGAAACTATGGCGGCCCCTGCGAGATGCTCATCAAGCATCGTATGCAAATGTCTCAACGCACCACCCAGGACATACTGCCCCAGCACAATCAGCGGCGTGATCATGACTACTGACGCAAACATCGGTGTGATTCGATCATCACACTGTCCCAACCACGACTTCCATTTCGCCGAACACATCAGTCGAAAAACAACACATAGGCTGAAGAACGCTGCACCAGTCACGCTGTGAAGCATCGCAAGAAGCTGTCTGTCAAACAGGACTCGGGCACCACCCAGCGCACCTTGCGCGATGACGGATACCAGAATCGCCGTTGCGAAAACTTTCACCCAGCGGCTTTCGAGATAAAAGCTGGTCAATGCGAGACAAACGCTGACCAAACCAATCAGCATTCCGGCGAGTCGATGCCCATGCTCAACAAACTTATCCGGATGAACTGCGAAATCCCGAAACCATGGATACAGCAGAATGTTCTGTCCATCAGAGGAAGGCCAGTCCGCGAACGCCATGCCAGCCTGCAAGGTCGTTACCAACGCGCCCATACTGATCGGAAGCAACGCAACAAGGCATGTCGCCGTTGCTAGCTTTCTCACCGCAGGATGGACTGTTTCGCGTTGCACAGACACAGTGTGACTCTTTAATGAAATAAAACGCCTGATTGAACCCAGAAAACTCAGTGATGCTCAATCTTTGCAATACCTTTGACATGCGGCACGGTCTGCAGGATATAGTCCTGCCCAATTGCAGTCGCTTCAGGTGAGGAGTATTCGTAAGGGCCACGATAGACAACCGGAGCGATATCGAAGTTTCCATGTCCCGGCGGCGATGGAGCAGTCCATTCCAGACCATTTGCATTCCAAGGATTGCGGCCGACCTTCTTGCCAAGGAACATGCTGTAGAAAAAATTACCCAGCAAAAGGAACTGAGCAAAGCCCATCACGATCGCGCTGATCGTAATGAAGCGGTTCATATCCAGCAGGTGGCTGAGATATCCGTGCAGATAAGGGTCAGCATAACGACGCGGCATCCCGGCAATCCCGAGCAGGTGCATTGGAAAGAATGTGCAGTTGAATCCGATAAATGACAACGCAAAATGCCACTTCTGAACGGTGTCATTCATTTCACGTCCAAACATCTTCGGAAACCAGAACTGAATAGCTGCGAAAACCCCAAACAAAGTAGAACCGAAAAGCACATAGTGGAAGTGAGCTACGATGAAGTACGTGTCGTGAAAGTAAATGTCCACTGGCACCGCGGCCATAAATATACCACTCAACCCACCCACGATAAACATGGCCACGAATCCCGAACAATTCAGCATCACTCCGTTGAACTTAAGGTCGCCACCCCAGATCGTGCCGATCCAGTTAAACACCTTGATTGCGGACGGCAAAGCAATCATCATTGTGGACGTCATGAAAGTCATGCCCAACGCTGGATTCATACCGCTGGTAAACATATGATGTCCCCAGACGATGAAACCCAGTCCTGCGATCGCTGCCATGGAGTAAACCATCGGCTTGTATCCAAAGACCGGCTTACGGCTCATGCACGAAAGCATGTCAGAAACCATACCCATCGCCGGTAACAGCATGATGTAAACAGCTGGGTGTGAATAAAACCAAAAGAGATGCTGCCAGAGCAACGGCTGACCGCCACCTACTGTTGGGGCGGAGTTGTTGACGATGATATTTGCAGGAATGAAGAATACCGAATGAATATCCGTTGGCAGGATTGAATTGAGCCTGTCGAACAGCAGCATGAAGCCAGCCGCTGTCAGAACCGGCAACGCGAAGGCTTGAAGAATTGCAGTGATAAACATCGACCAAATCGTCAACGGCATCCGAAAAAGCGTCATCCCTGGTGCACGCATGTTGATAATGGTTGTCATATAATTGACTGATCCCATCATCGACGACACGCCAACCAATGTCAGGCCTAGAAGCCAAAGCGTTTGTGGCAATCCAGAGCCCGGGGCGGCCTCAGGCAAATCGCTGAGCAGCGGGTAGCTTGTCCATCCATTGCCGGGACCAGCGGTTCCCCCAGCTGCAAAAAAGCTCCATCCGAAACACGCGATCGCTGGCCACATGAACCAATAGCTAAGCATGTTCAGCATCGGAAATGCCATGTCGTCTGTCCCGATCTGCAGTGGAATCAGGAAGTTCCCAAATGCTCCCGCAAGGATCGGGATGATCACCAGAAAGATCATCACGGACGCATGCATTGTGAACAGCATGGTGTAAAACTCAGGACTAATCTGACCACCTTCTGACTTGAACAGCCCAAACAACTGTCCAACGATGGGCATATTTTCCCACGGGAACGCCAGTTGCCAACGAACAGCCAACGCCAACGCACCGCCGACCATCAACATGATCAATGTGGTGATCAGGAATTGGATTCCAATGATCTTGTGATCCAGAGAGAACACGTACTTTTGAATGAAAGTCTGCTCATGATGACCATGCGAATGATCGTCGGCGTGGCCATGGGCGTCGAGAGCTGGAGAAACAGTTGCCATGTCAGGAACCCTGAGAACTTAAAGACAGCGAAAGCTGCCGTTTAGAAATTAGCGACTTGTGAAACAACTATTCATCAACGGATGCTGCAGAGTCAGATTGTGTTCCGTCTTCGTTCTGATCCGCTTCCAGCGCACTCAGATATTTATCAACAGAACGCTGTGATTCCGCAACGATGCGAGCCTTCATTTTGTAGTGGCCCCAACCGCATAATTCTGCACAGACAAGATCGTAACTGCCAACTTCTCTGATATCGAACCATACTGGAATTACAAGTCCCGGGACAGCATCCTGCTTGACACGAAGCTGTGGCGAAAAGAATGCGTGCTGAACGTCCTGAGTACGAAGATTAATAACAACCGGCTTGCCAGTCGGAACATGCAATTCGTTGACAAAATATAGATCACCCGAATTTGGCTCCGTCGTCAAATCAGTGCCGGGTTTCGGATAACGAATTCTCCACTCAAATTGTCTCGCCGTAACTTCGGCAACCTTTACTGCTTTCTCCGGGAAGCTTGAAATGACTCTGATTTCCGCGAGAACATCCAGCTGAGACAGCGAGATAAACACAAGAATGAACGAAGGAACGATCGTCCAGATGATCTCCAGCTTGTGGCTACCATGAGAGAAGTGTGCTTTGCTGTCTGATTCTTTCGTGGCACCCATCCAAAGTGCATATGCCAAAGCATACTGAGTTGCAACAAAAGTGATCGAAACGATGATCAAAATCAGATAGAAAAGTCCGTCGATCTGGACACCTGTTCTCGACATTGGAGGGCTGGGAAACCACCAACCACGCGACGGTGCGATCCAACAGACGTACAAAGCTACAGTTGGCCAAAAGACAAAAAAAAGAGCCCAGAACTTTTTCACGTTTCACTACTCCAGACAGCCAATCTACGAGCACACTGTTTGATTCGGGAAATTATTGGTTATTCACCGGTGTGGTAACGGAAGCAGAAGCCGCCGCTGAGCTCGCAGCACTCGGCGAAATCCCGGTTGCGCCGGGCTCGGTTTCAAACGGTACACTTAAAACATAATTGACAATGTTCCAGATATCTTCATGTGGGATATTCTTGAAGGATGGCATTCGCGATCCCTTTATGCCAGCGTGGATCCGAGCAAACAGGTCAATCGGCCGGCGTCCTCCGCGATACATTCCTAATTGCAAATTGCGTGGCTGGTTCAAGTTATCCCATATGTCGTGCAAACCAGCTTCCGGATAGAGCTCATTCGTAACCGGATTCTTTTCAAAGGCAATCGTCTGCGGGCCATTCCCAGCACCATCGATGCCGTGGCAATCCGCACAGTTCAAAGTTTTACTGAGATACAATTCACGTCCACGACGTCTTGATTCAGGCGTATCCGGTACCCGAGGGATTGAAGGGGTCACGGCTGCTTCTTCACCATCTGCCGCCGACCAAATCTCGGCAAGATCATCGCCAAGACTGTTTGCTGATTCCTTCAGGTCTTCTGCCAGGAACTCGCCCAGCTCTCCAACGATGTCTGACTTCTTCTCGCCACCCTTTACCCGTGAGTCGACAGCTGTTTGAGAGAAATCACTCGAGAGCTCCGCGACCAGCTTTCGCTCATATTCTCCCCGCAATGCGAGGAAACGAACATATTCAGCAATCGCATGATGTTCTTCGTCTGTCATCAACAAAAAGGATGGCATGTATGTGCCGGGAATTCCGTACTTAAGGATTCTCTTAAGATCATCGCGGCTGACTTTGGACATGTCGTTCGTTGAAGTGAACTTGAAAACTCCGTTTCGATAGTCGCGTGGTTTCGGATTAAGATATCGGGCTGTCGGACCGTTGCCGTCCCCGGATGTGCCATGGCAATGACTGCAGTGTCGCATGTAGAGCATTCGTCCAGAAGTAAGGACCGCCCCGCCATCGATCGCACAGAAAACACCAGCAGCAACTTCCTTCACAGGAGCTGTTTCCAGAGTTGCTTCTCGGGTTTCAGCATTCCACGCGGCGACCGTAACCGACTCACCAGCGACGTCGCCCGAAATAAACTGCAAACGACTCAAAGAT
>JANOZG010000520.1:0-8033 GCA_031429275.1 Planctomycetota bacterium | reverse complement strand
TTTAAAGTCGCAGCCTGATCGGCCAGAGATTTCGCATCGAGCGCCGGGAATGTCTGTCATTGAGATGCCGGACGAAACCAAAGAAAAGCTGAAGCTGGAAGAAGATTATCAACTGGTGACCAAGGCCTACACTGGAATGGTGGCAGTCGCTGGAGTATTGGAAGCGGACGTGCGGGCCGGCGAAAATGGTCCACCGGATGACTTCGAATTCGCGCCTGTTTACACGATGAAGAATGTCGAACTGGTCGAAGAAGCGTGGACACGTTTTTAACAATTGGATCGATGATGAAAAAACAAACGGCTGCCTCCACAATCCTGATGTCTTTGGTCGCAGTTGCCGGATGCAATAAAAACGATGGTGTATTCATCGCCTATGAAAAGACGTCACCTTCCGAGTTCGAACAGAACCAGAAGCAAAATGCCGAAGCGAATCCTAAAACCGTAAGCGACACTGACGCTTCCGAAACCGTATCAACCGCCGTCACGCCGTCAATGGCAGAAAGTCCCAGCACAACGGATGCCGCGACGAAATCTGATGACGCAGCAGGAGGTGTCAAACCCGCCTCACACTCAGTTGATGCCAACGGCACAGATTCCCCGGATACAAGCGAAGTTAAATCGATCGTTTCAACGCAGTCAGGCCTGACCGGCCGCGCTGACTCGCCGGTGATTGACAATTCCGCAGCTCCGGTGGAAAACAAAATCGAACTGTTGATTCCCGAAAAGTCGTTTCGGCGGGAACGTGGGACGGACGCGGTTCGTGTCAGCTACGACGATATTGATCTGCTTAAAGTCCTGAATATGGAGCCTGTGCCTCCAAACGCTGTCGAGTATTTTCCTGAGTGGCTGGCTTCGTTAAATGGCAAGCAGATCCGTATTCGCGGATTCATGTATCCGAAGTTTGTTAACGAAGGCATCACGAGTTTTACTCTGGCACGCGACAACGGAATTTGTTGCTTTCAGCGAATGCCAAAGATCTATGACGTGATCTTTGTGCAACTTAAAGAGGGCGAAACAACCGACTACATTGATGGGCGTCCTTTCGACGTCGAAGGCACCTTCCGCTTTGACGACGAAGGCGACGGTACCGAACTGCCGCGTTTGTACAAAATCGAAAACGCCAGCGTACTTGACTAGCTCAGTTAACCCCCATCTCTTTCAGCAAGTGATCGCCATTGTAAACCACACCGGTGATCCATAAAACGTAGCGAATATCCACGCCAATCGAACGGCTATAGTCCTTGTTCCATGCAAAGTCGTTGATCGTTGCTTCGAAGCATCGGTCAAAATTCACACCAACAAGCTGGCCCTTCGCGTTAAAGACCGGACTCCCGGAATTGCCGCCCGTTGTGTCAGTATCGTAAAGGATCGCGACGGGGACCTGACCCAGACGTGGATGCACGAAGCGACCGAACTCACCGGCAGCATACTTCCGCAAAACAGGCTCTGGGGTAATGAACGGCTCAACTCCCGTGGTCTTTTCTATGACGCCACGCAGAGTTGAGATTGGCGTTCGAATAATTGCATCCGCAGGCGAATACGACTTGATCCGGCCGCAAGTGAACCGCAAGGTGGCGTTGGCGTCCGGAATGAAATTGGCCGACAGAAACTGCTGCTTTACGTCAATCAGCGAACCGTAGAGTTGCCCCAATCTGCCGTCGCGTGCCTTGTCGGAATCTCGCACTGCGACATAAGCCGGATGCAGACGAATGATCAACTTCAGTAGCGGATCACCTGTTTGCTGCAGCTCGTCAGGCGATTTTTCCAGACAGGCTTCGACAAAACTCACATCGCCAAGTTGTGTGTTCGCGATCAACGATTCTGCTTTTGAAGCCAGCAAGGATGGGTCAACGAGCAATTCCTGAAGTGCGTCGATTTCACGGGCGGCTGGAATCCTGCTCAAACGTTCGAGCATTCCAGTGAGCAATACCTCATCTGTTGGTGGATGCCAATCGCTCATGGAGACCCTTAATTCCTGAATGGACTGCAAGAAATTGCGATCCATGTAAGGCGTTTCGCGATCGAGATCATACTTTGCACGTTCAACTGCGGCGTCATACACAAAGTAACCAAATGCTGCCGCTCGACACGCTTGTCGTAGCTGCACCAGATTGATTTCCCACGGTCCGGCCGCTGACATTTCAGAATAGACGGCCTCGATGTCCTTTAACAGCGATCCATACTTTGCAGCCCGAGCGGCATCACTGTCAATGAATGCCTGGAGTTCTGCCTCTTGCTGCTGTCTTGTTTGAATGATGTTGGCTCGGCGAAGTCCCAGCAACTGGCCCCGAGAACGTTTTTCGGTATTCGCAAGTGATCTCATTCGTGACGCGTGTTTGATTTCAACGGCACGATCGTTTGTGCCAGCCTTCACCATTTCGTCGATCTGCCAGTTGAAGAGATCAACTGTGATCGGCAGTCGTACGTCCTGCTCAAAAGTCAGAAAACTGGCCGTCTTGTGGCGAGCTGTCCGACCGGGATAGCCGAGCAGAAACACGGCGTCTCCTTCATCAACTCCTTCTGCTGCGACCTGAACGAATCGCTTCGGCTTGTACGGGATGTTGTTGGCGGCATACGTTGCTGATGCTCCATCGGGAGCCGTATAGGCTCGCATGAAAGAAAAGTCGCCCGTGTGCCGCGGCCATTCCCAGTTGTCGACCTCACCACCAAAATTGCCAACTGACGCCGGCGGCGCGAACACAAGGCGGACGTCTTTCAAATAGGTGTAGAGGAACAGAACGTACGTCTTGCCAGCAAACATTTCCGCCACTTCGGCACGCAGTCCGGGGTTGTCTGTTTCAGCAGCGACTTCCAGTTCCTTACGTCGTTTGTCGATCGCTTTGGTGCGTTCCAGAAAAGTCATACCTTCCTGAACAGCCGCGAGGACATCGCTTGAAATGTCTCGATAGTTTTCGGTGATTCGCACCTGATAATCGGGAGCAGAAATCTCCTGTTCACAAGTCGCTGCACTGAAACCGTTGGTGAGTAGATCGTTCTGCGGCGTGCTGGCTTTTTGGATCGCATCATACGCACAGTGATGATTGGTGATGATCAGGCCGCTGTCTGAGACAAACGATCCCGTGCATCCGTTCACTCGGCAAATTCCATCGACCAGGCTGATTTGATCGGGATTGAAAAGCTGATCGGCCGTCAGCTCAATACCCCTCACCGCCAAATCCAGCCTCGGCAGTTCGCTCATCGGAAACATGCCATCGTCGGCGCGGGGCGAGAGAATCGTTTGTGACAGACTGGAAAGACTCATGAATACGGCTGCGATCTGAAGAATAGGGCGTGACATTTGATCAACTCGAAAGGAAGTAATGCTCATAGGCCAGCTTCAAAAAAGTGACAGGCGGCTGGCGGCGCGTTGTGCAAGTTGTTTACGGCTGTGGCAATGGATATGGGTCAGCAAAGGCACCAAAGGCTCCGAGACCGCCGTCAACTTCAAGATCGGTGGCCGTCACAAACGATGCATCGTCGCTGGCGAGCCATAGAACTGCCGACGCCACTTCTTCCGGACGACCAATACGACCCAGTGGATGACGGTTCGCAAGTTGGGCTTCGCCGCCCTGTTCTATCAAAGTTGCTGCCACAAGCGGCGTATTGATCGCACCCGGCGAAACAGAGACGACTCGAATTCCGTCGCGAGCGTATTCAACGCCCCATTGGCGCGTCTGCAGAAGATTGGCGGCTTTGATCGGGCCATAACAGCCAACACCTCGAGTCGTCCGATGCGCCTGACCGCTGGCAATATTGACAATCACGCCGCTGTGCTGCTTCAACATCTGAATCAATGCATGTTTCGCCAGTAACGAATAACCTGTGAAGTTAATTCCGACCATGCGATCCCACATCTCGACAGGAAATTCATGGATCGGCCGATACGACGATGCCGGTTGGATTGCGGCGTTGTTCACCATAACATCGAGACCACCAAATGTCTGAACCGCAAAATCTACGGCATTTTGACAATCATCTTCGCTTGCTGTATCGCCGGCGACAAAGGTGATCCCGTTGGGCAGATCGGCTGCGGCATCAGAATTGATGTCCATGCAGACAACATTCGCACCGGATGCCGCAAACGCCTCACAGATCGCTCGCCCGATTCCGCTGGCTCCACCGCTGACGAGCACAACGCGTCCCGAGTTTTGATAGGTGACTGATCCACTGGGTCGTGAGTTCTTCATGGGACTGCTTTTCTGGCGGCAAGCGATCGGTGACGCTATGATTGCGGAATGGCATCATAGCGACAATCCCATGTCTGCAAAGCAGTTGGGCATGTTCACATGTGCTTTGGATTTTAGTTTCGACGTTCGCTTATCGCTTTTAGAATGGTGAGCCACATGGCCAAATCAACTTGCCCCGTAACGCGTGGAGAGTTTCTCAGAGACGCGACGCCGGTTGAAATTACGATCAACGGAATTCCCATGACGGCTGACGTCAAAGAATTTTCCACAGGATCGCTGGGTTGGTACCTGAACGGCAAGGCCAACGTCAAAGTGGGCGACAAATCCGTTAGCGTACAGATCGGCCTGAACCTGACAATCGTGGGCTCAAAAGAACTGCCGAAGTAACACTATCGAAGCGGAGCCTCCGATGCAGCGCGTTCCAAGGCTGGAGCCTTGGAACGAGGCATGTCTACTCGCAATCCAACACGCAGGTCCATCACGTTGGTGTGAGTCGGGCCGGTTTTAAGCAGGCCATCAACGGCATCGAAGAAGTGATAGGAATCGTGTCGAGCAAGGTAGTGATCAAGGTCCAGCTTGCTGTTAGAAATGCGACCGAGCAGCTGCTCATCAGCGATTGCACCAGCAGCATCTGTCGGACCATCCTCGCCATCGGTTCCAGCGGAAAGCAAGACCATGTTTTTCCAGACAGCTGGATCTCTGTACTCCGCAATTGCTGCCAGGACAAGTTCCTGATTGCGCCCGCCGCAAGCCGGAGCCTTGGAATCAGATGCCATGCCTCTTGAATCGTCATGGCCAACAGACAAATTCACTGTGGGCTCACCACCACTCAAAACACAGATGCGATCTGACTGGTCAGCGTCAGACTGATGCTGTTTCGGACTCGATCGAAATCGCTCAGGTAGAAGCCGCCGTAAAAGTTGACGACCTTCGTCCGCTGCTTCTCCGGCATTTGCGGAGCCAAGCGATTCGACGACATATCCCAGCGACGTTGCTTTTGCACTTGCGGCTTCGACTGCGATCGAGTTGCTGGCCACGATGCGATTGACCAGAGTGCGTGGCCGTAAATGTTGCGAAGATTGTGTGGTGGATTGTTCGCATTCCACTTGCTGTTTTAGAAAGGCAATGACAGTAGGGGGAATCCTGTCGAGCAGGTTTCTGGATCGCAAAACGCCGATGGCATCGGTGGCGCGTGATTTGGATGGTGTTGTTGGTCCAGAACCAATCACTTCCAACGGATCTCCGATCACATCGGAAATGATCAGAGTAATCAGAGTCCCGGCACGGCACGCTGCGGCTAAACGTCCGCCTTTGACTTGTGACAATTGGGTCCGCACCAGATTCAGTTCGTGAATCGGAGCACCGGCACCGGCAAGAGCGCGTGTGACCAGCAATTTGTCCTGGAGTGTGACGCCCGGTATGGGGCTGCACAGCAAGGCGCTGGCACCACCGGACAACAGCATGATGCAGACGTCCGATTCCGAAAGCGCCTGAACTCGCCGGAGAATTTCTGCAGTTCCCCCAACCGCTTCCTGAGTCGGTTCGTTGATGCCAGCAGGCCGCGCTGCGTGCAGATGAAGGCGGTTCAACTTGCGCACACAGTCGGCGGGCACGTTGACCCAGCCTGAAAAACGATCTCTGAAATCGGACGACAGCAGTGCGGATTCGACACCGCTTGCCATCCCCGCGCCAGCTTTTCCCGCACCGACAATTTCAATGCGATTCGCAGGGGGCAGCGAAATCTGCACCCCGGCGATTTGCAGTTCTGCCCCGGCGGCAACAATCTGGCGCTCGACCGCCAGCGATGAATCAACGGCGGCGACGCCTGCTTTCCAGATGGCAATAGCGTCGTCACGCAGAGACATAAATCACGCAGATGGCCTCATCTGTGAATAGGTTGAAAGCAATTCGAATAAGTCGGCAGAAATTCGTACGTCATCGTCGGCGAAATCGGCGATCCATGTTCGATCCCAGATGATTGCGTCAGCCAGAATCCGAGTCAGATCACCCAGTTTCATAGAGACCTCAGGCTCTGGATAGACCATCATCTCTGGAGCCTCTGCCCCGACAAACAAGCGCAATCTGGAACGCATGCGTTAATCCTTCAACGTCACGACTTCAGTATTTTGGAATATCTCCGTGACGAAGCTGCATCCCCGCAACTTCGTCTGTTGATATCCGCTCTTCCTCTTCTCCGTACCCATCTATCGGGTTAAGAGCCGAGGAACCTTCATCGAAAACTCCGATTGGGCAAGCAGTAGCGATTATCTTCCAAGCCGTGTCCGAGACAGCCGTATAGCGGGTGAATTTGCGACCAAGTCGACTTCGGCAGTTTCTGCTGAGGCGAGGGAGGCCGCTCATTGTTTCGGCTGATTGTTTGATCCTCTTGCATAGCGGCGTGACCGTTGTGGCTTCGTATCAGAAGTGGTTGGGGATTCTGAAGGCACGGGGCCACGCCCTCGACGAATCTGTGGCATCGTTATTTCAGCTGCTCATGAGAGAATACAACGACGGCCACTGGTGTAACCATCAATCACCGACGTTATCGGCCGCGACCTTCCAGACTCATGCTGAACCATCGTTTTAAGACTAGTTCACCCAGAGTCGTGATCAGGCCAAAAACGAGTGTACCCAGCAATGTAGCTATGGCGACAACGGCGTAAAGTTCAGGCATATTGAACGACGCGACCTTGAGCTGGATCAGCGAGCCCAATCCGGTCGGCCCCGCGCTTAAGAAGAATTCGCCAACAATCGCTCCAACGATCGCAGAGCCGCTGGCAATGCGAATTCCGGAAATTAAATACGGCAACGCGGAAGGCATGCGAAGTTTGATCAGCATCTGCAATCGCGTCGCGCGATTCAGACGAAACAAATCCACGAGATCAGGATCGATTTGCAGCAGGCCGGTTGTGGTGTTCGTGATAATTGGAAACAGGCTGATGATACATGCCACTAAAGCAATGCTCTGAAAACCACGACCAAAAGTCAAAATCACAATTGGTGCGATGGCGATGATGGGCACTGTTTGAAGCAGAACAGCGTACGGATACAATGCCCTGCGGACAACTGATGATTGCGAAAACAAAAACGCGGTCGCCGTGCCAATGAAGATGCTCATCAGTAATCCAGTCATCGCTGCGGCAACGGTCAGCAGACTTGCACGCAGCAGATCCGACGACATCTGACATCCAGCGACGTAGACCGCCAGTGGTCCCGGAAATAAATTGGGATTCAGTCCTTTCACCTGTACCAGAAAGGTGATCAACCCTTGCCATAGTCCAAGAACCAGAAGCAATACACCGGCTGGCATGAGCCAGTTCGCAAACGAGAAGTGTGGAGAGTTCAATTTTGAGGCCGACATGAAGCACCTTCGCAACGAAAACAAAAACTGCAGTTGACCAAACAAAATCAGGCGATGAAGCTACCGGGCACAAAAGAGATGCCCCCACGAAATTTCCTTCCAATGGTGCAGAGAGGACGCGAATGTCCAACCTGCGACCACGCGAGCGACGTGCCACTTGCTGCCAAACTAGGGAAGCTGACTCAAAAATGTACGGCGGTTTTCGATCATCAGGCGGCCAGATGCCAGCTGTCGAATGGCGTCGGGGTAGGCGATTTTTTCCTGCTCAAACACCAGTGCGGCCAATTCATCTGCGGAGCAGCGATCTGGTACATTGACGATGTTCTGGACAATGATCGGACCGTGATCATATTCGTTGTCAGCAAAGTGAACCGTGCAACCGCTGACCTTCACGCCACGCTGAATGGCAGCTTCGTGGACATGATGACCGTAAAATCCGTGGCCGCAAAAAGCAGGTATCAGCGAAGGATGAATGTTGATCACCC
>JANOZG010000519.1:0-4726 GCA_031429275.1 Planctomycetota bacterium | reverse complement strand
ATTCAGCGATCTGGATAGTCTACACGGAAAACTCACTTCTGTCTTTGCGCCTCAATGGCACGATCCTCGAATGATGCTGCGGCGACGCACGTTGTTCTGGTCTGATGCGATTCTACGACGCCCCTTTGCCATGCAGCTGGTCACTCTTCCTCCTGTCCAGCAGGACTTCGAAATTGAGGAGATTTCGCTGCGAATTCAGAAGACGTGGAGAGTTTTGGAGGGATCAGGAGCTTCGAGAGCCTGCGACACAATGATGTTCTCCGAATCGCTTCTTGTCTCAAAATACAACTTCATGTCAATTGACGGTAAGGCTCAATTCTTAGCCGAACCAGAGGCGGAGCGAATTCAGCAACTGAAACGATTCATCGCAACATCGCATTTCGCCGATTTGGATGTGGACATCCAGGCAGCCGGAAGTGAAACGGAAAGCGCAACGCTGAATCCGCAAATTGACACGATCGCCTCAGAGCGAGCAACGCTACTGACTATCATGCTGCAGAAATACCGCATCGCTCATGGAAAGTTTCCTGAGAGCCTTCTGGAGTTGCCGGATAGTGGACCACTGGACGATTTAATTCGTACTGATCCGTGGACAGGTTCAGAGTTCTTCTATGGCCCGCCAGGACATACTCCGCCCTTCCGACTTGGTCTTTCTGGCGACGAAACTCCCGTCGTTTTTGGACAGCCTGTCCTGTTTACGCCAGGAGCCTTACAAGCACGTTTGAAATCCTACGTTGGTTTAACGATCG
This sequence comes from Planctomycetota bacterium, assembly GCA_031429275.1. GTDB lineage: Bacteria > Planctomycetota > Planctomycetia > Planctomycetales > Planctomycetaceae > SXXK01. The sequence continues at coordinate 3,977 of JANOZG010000519.1, read as the reverse complement.
TTAAAGATTCATTTGAAATGTACAAGCTGCCCGAGAATCTGATCCCGTTCCTTGGATTGTCCGATGTTGTGGACTGGCGGTACGAACAAATCTCCTCAAAGGTCACTGTGGATGTCCGCGTCGACAATTTCGAAATCATGACGGACCCTACAACTCCATCGCAGGATTGACGATAAACTTAGCCGTCAGCAGCGAGCGATTCGCCCAGTCGTGGTTGTAAATTGGTGTCCATTCCATGATCACAGCGGCGCACTATTTCAAGTTGCGACGGGCCGTAGGGTGTGACAAGCGACGCGCAGGCACACCGAATTGCCGCAAGATGGTGTGCCAGCGCTCCGCTTGCCACACCCAACAAAACCCTCAGTTTGTGAAGCTGGCAACACGCGTACAGATCCACCCGCTGGCAACATGCCTGATGATTGGGACCGGCGATCGCAGAGCAAACGAGATCAAGCGACAGCTTTAAAACTGCTATTCGTCGTCGTCGTCGAGCAAGTCGCGGAAATTTTTTTGCTGACGGCGGTTGTTCTGCGGTTTCCGCGCGGCAGCAGCGGCAGACTGGTTGTCATCATCGTCAGAGATTCGGCCTTGAGCTTTTCGTCGTCGATCTTTTCCAGACCGTTTCTCAATCAGACCACGCATATCGTCGGGGAGGGAATTTTCGTTTGGCATGACAGCACTCGAAGAACGATACCTTTCACAGCACACAGGAACTGGACCACAAACACGGTGTTCGCATCCGTTTTTATTCACATGCAACAGTTTTTATGTTTCCCGAGGCAGAAATAACAAGAGTGCAATCAACTGCGGTGAAGAGAACCTCGAGCGCTTCGTTTTGGACGGCATCACGCCAGTCCTGACTTTTTATTAACGACGGATTTTGACCAGGCTCAATGCCTGTGAAAAGACTGAATCTACCGATCTGCCAAGGATATTTGATTTCTTTTGGCATAAACTTCACTCGGAATCAAAGGTTGTAAACCTCATATTTCGTATCGACTGCAGTTTTTGCCGTCTGGAATTTGAACTTCCTGCTGGGGCCGAATGTTGTGACGAAACCCTGTTCATGACGCCATCCATCGATCACTGCTGCCGAAAGCTCAAACAACTGGCCTTAGTTGCCGATCAGCCAAAACATTCGCATTGCAGCAAAGATTGGCCAGAATGTGAATACAGGAAGGCCCGGAAATTTACAAAGTCATATTCGGTCCAAATTCCCGTTCAATATGCCGTTCGAAATGAAGATTGTTCTGTTCACCATCGTTTGACGGGTTAACATCGAACCGCTGGCCTGTTGTCGTAAGGCTGCCATAGCTTTCTAATGTCGGTACAAGGAGGGGGACTGATGGCTGCAAAGAGCATATCTCCGGGTTTGAATTCGCTTTCTTCCCATCAGCTGGAGGCAAAAATCCGCCGCGCATTGTGTGCAGAAAACGGCGTAGACATCGGTGGTCTCGTCGTTCGCCCGCTCCAAAATGGCATCTGTCTCGAAGGCGTGATCAGAGTATCCAGCGATGACTTCGACGTCTGCAGCGCCGTTCGCGAGATTGAAGGCGTGGGCGAGATCGTCAATCATCTTGTAGTTTGCTGGAATTGCCCTCAACGCACTTCAGATTTTCATGATAATTTTTTTGCGTAACGTGAGTCGCAGAAATCAGCGTGACAACGGATCGCTCGCCACTGCGCCTATTCCGACCGAGGACAGGTCGGACCACAGTTTTGCCTTGTTCTGGCAGCCCCAACCAGCGAGAATGTGATAGGTTTCATTGGAAATTATCACGGTTCTAAGATGGTTGAGTTATGGCTGGTATTTCGATCCCTTGTTCGTCTTGCGGAGCTTCCCTTAAACTGCCAGACGCCAGTTTAATTGGCAAAAGAGTCAAATGCCCAAAATGCGGCAACCGTTTTGTCCTGAATCCACCTCAGGCCCCGTCACTAGAACCTGAAGAGGTACCACTGCAGCTTGTTGACCACGCTGTTCCCGCAGCTGCCCCTGTGCTGGGCACTTCAGCTCGTTGGGTTCCAGATGCTCCAACTCCAGTTTTTCCCGCGGCACCTGTGGTTCAGTCAACCGCTGCGAAGAGTGGATTTGATGCGGCCATGTTGCCGGGGAACTTCCCCTCAAACTCTCCCCCGGAAATCGCCGTTGCGCCTTTCGCGGTGCCTGCCCTTGACGCCAACGTTTCGTCAACGAACGTAAGTGTGGTCAACAGAGTCACAGGACGTCGCAAGAAATCAACCAACAAAACCATGTTGGCCAGTCTCGCAGTTCTCTGCACAGGCACGATTGGCGGCGTAGCCTGGTTTATGATGCAGGGTGCGATTGAGACGCCGCAACCGAAGATCAAGCCAAACCCTGAATATCAGGCAGTCGTTGCTGAAAGAACGGCCTCCAACGAAGACGCAAAGACATTAAGCCCCACATCCGGCAAGCCAATTCCATTCGACTACCTCGCATTTACTCCGCAGGTTTTGTGTCACATGCATCCGGCGGAGCTGTGGAAAGATGATCGCAACACGGCTGAGCTTCATGCAATGCTGAGCACTCTGGATATCTGGCTAAAGGAGCAGATCAAAACACGAACGCGTTTTGAACCCGAGGAAATCTCGGAACTGACTCTTGCCGTCAATTTCGGTGCCAGAATGTCTGCCCCGGATGTCGCTGCTGTTGTGCGTTTGAAATCACCTCAAACTGATCAGGAGTTCATGAAACGATTCAAAGGCCGCATTTACGATGACCCCAAAGTCGAAATGTATGAAGCCACTGACTTCAGCTACATGAAAATCGACAACCAGACATTTGCTTTGGCGCCATCAAACATGTCTGAATCGCTGATGATGGCTCTGAAAGATCCGGCACTCCTGCTGTCCGACATGGAGCCACTCGTTCAGCAATCAGATCGTGATCGGCATCTCTCATTGATGTTCGACTTGAAAATTCTGGATTCACATCGAGAAGACGCATTCATGTCTGAGATGCAAATGCTCGCCGACAAATTTCTCTTCTGGTTTGGCGAAGACGTGCAGACCGTTTCCTGGAGCATGCATCTGGAGCCGAATCTCTACATGGAAACTCTGTTGCATCAGACTCAAGCCAGCACACCCGTCAAGCTGCAGCGCTTTGCTCAAGTGAAGCTGTCAAACCTTCCGGAGGAAATTCTGCAGGGCGTACGAATGATGCGACCGACCACAATTGGTTCGAGTGAAATGATCGGCCGGTTTCCGGCGATGATCAAAGCACTGGAAATTGGAACAACAACCCATATCGATCCCGCTGGCGTGCGGCTGGTCACTCTCTTGCCGCAACATGCGTCGGCCAACCTTGCCGCCGGAGCGATGCTCACCTGGAATCAATCGCTGCTCACAAACTTCGAAGACGCTTCTCATCTGACAAAAACCGACACAACAAAAGTTCCGGACAAGGTTGCTGACAGATTGAAAATGAATGTGCTGGTCGATTTTCGTGCGACACCAATCCAGGAAGCATTCAGCTACATCGGCGAAACAATCAAAACCGAAATCACGATCGATGGCAAAGCATTTCAGGGCGCGGGCTTCACGCAAGTTATGGCTCAAACGTACGACCTTGGCAGTGTGCCCGCTCTCAAGGCTATCGACACGATCTTCGCCAAATACGCCGGCGAACGCGATCCTATGGTTCTGATTGTGGACGAGACAACTAAAAAGATTGTGGTCTCAACGGTTTCGAAAGCCAAGGCCGACGGCTTGACGCCGTATGACACGAAGCAGTAATGCTTCAGTTGTCGCCATTTTTAACTTTTCAACTTGTTCCGAGGCTCCTGCCTCGGAACACACTGCCCGGAGGCTCCTGCCTCCACTGCTGCCGAGAAGGCAGGAGCCGCCAATACAGTGCGTTCCAAGGCTGGTGCCCTGTCAAGGCTCATTTTGGGGGTACGATGGACTTCCAGTCCGTCGACAAAAGGTTGCCGCCGACGGACTGGAAGTCCGTCGTACAA
>JANOZG010000518.1:0-4693 GCA_031429275.1 Planctomycetota bacterium | reverse complement strand
TTTGAGTCCGCCTTCACCGTGTGCCAAATACGCGAGCGCACGTTCGTATGCCGGCCCTCCACGAGCCAGAGCTTCGAGCGGAATCAGCGTCGTTACGATAATCGATGAACCGATCAGCATGACCGACATGATCAGTGCCGACGTCTTCAGCAGCCATTGCGTTCGTTTGATACGCCCGGCTGGGTGGTCTTCAGTATCGGTTGCTTCTCCTCTGATCTGTGGCATTACGGCGACACCCGTTTCAAAACCGCTCAATCCCAAAGCGAGCTTCGGAAAGAGCAGTACACTCATGAAGAGGCCGGAGTACCATGTCAGTGGAATGAGTGGCGTAGCGCGTGCTGCGTCTGCTGCGCCTGCTGCCGTTGAAGCCTCGTTCTCGTTCCCATGGGCAGCTTCGTGGTCAGAAGAATGACCACCAATGCCCACGTCGCCGGAACTGAGTTTATCCCACCAGTCCGACACATAATGTGGCTGCTGGACCAGAGTTACCAGCCCGCCTGAGAGGACAATAAGATTCATGGCGAGATAGACAGCGACAATCACAACCGCAACACCGATGACTTCACGCACGCCCTTCAGAAACAATGCACCAAGAGCCATGATCATGGCCAGCGTGATTCCGATCTGGCTGTGGAGGAACGACGGAACATGATGGAAGAGAGGATTTTCCATCAGATGCTTCGCCGCGTCTGCCGCAGACAAAGTGATTGTGATCACGAAGTCCGTGGCGGCGAAGCCCAGTAACGTGAGGACCAGAAACTTACCGGACCAGCCCCGCATCAATTGCTGAAGCATGGCAATCGAGCCCTGGCCATGAGGGGATGACTTTGCAACGCGGCAATAGATCGGCACGGCTCCGAAAATCGTCACCAGCACCAGAAGAATTGTGGCGACCGGTGCCAGCCGCCCGGCGCTGGTGATGGCGATGGACGGCTGATACGCCAGCGTGCTGAAATAATCGACTCCGGTCAGGCACAGGACCCAGAGCCAGAACGACTGGTGAGCGGGCGTCTCTGTATGGGAGTCAGAAGAGGATGGGCCATGAAGATCGTGGTGGTCCGGCGAAGCAGCAGATGACATTGAAGCTCTCAAAGAGTCGGCCGAATCCGTGACGCCTCCCGGCGGCACTTCGCGGTTGCCTAAAATTATCCGTTTACCGCATTGAGGATGCAATCGATACGGAATTCCCTATCGACATTGAGACGCTTCGCTGGGACTCACTGGCTCAGAGATACCGTTCCCTGATTCACAGGCGGTGCATCATTGGACCTCGGTTGATTGATTCGCTGGCTCTCAAGCTGATACTCTCCACGAATTGCAGGAAGCTTGGTGGTTTGTCGGCAACCAATGACTGGTGCTGCTAATTCAACTCTACTCACTTCGTCCAAAGTGCCGCATGACCCGAACGACCGATCTCGTCGAAGCAGTTGTGGCCACCACTCGCACCGCACCGGCCCCCCGGGATGGCCTGCAGTGGATTGGTTTTCTGGCAGTGGGCATTTATCTGTTGGTCACGATGGGAATTGTGATCTGGTCGTCCAGGCGACAGGCCAACACCAGCGAGTTCTTTCTCGGTGGTCGTCGAATGCCATGGATGGCTGTGGGCCTGAGCGTGCTGGCAACCTTGATGTCCAGCATTTCGTACATGGGTGTCCCCGGCGAGATGATCGGGATTGGAATACACATGGACCGTCATCATGCGGTGGCCCATTCCGATGGACGCCGATTTAATGGAGGCTGACGGAACGATTGCGACAAAGCTCGCGCCAGAAATCACGAACTGCCATGAAATTAAATCTCCGTTGCCGTAAACTGTCGATCCCACCATTTTCTTCGAACACTTCAGAGGCCTGACCCAATGTCGGATATTGTCGAATATGATCCATATGCCCTTCCGCAGGATGCTGTTCAGGAACCACCCGTGTCGCTGTGGTCAGCGTTAAAGATGATCGGCCCGGGCATCATTCTGGCGGGGACAATTGTGGGATCCGGAGAACTGTTGCTGACAACATCGCTCGGCGCAAAGCACGGGTTTGTGTTTCTCTGGCTGATTCTGTTCAGCTGCATCATCAAGGTATTCATGCAGGTTGAGCTGGGTCGCTATGCGATTTCTTCCGGCAAGCCAACACTGGGAGCGATCAACGAACTGAGCGGCCCTCGACTTGGAGCGCACTGGATTGCCTGGTGGTGGCTGATCATGATGTTATCGACGGTGTTTCAGTTGGGTGCCATGACGGGAGTTGTCGGCCAGGCGCTGAATCTGGCGTTCCCGTCTGTCGCGGCGGGCTTCTCGGATTTTCTGGCAGGGTTCTTTCCGTCACTTGCGGAAGTCACTCGTGAAAGACCGGAATTCCCCTGGGCGGTGTTCACGTGTCTGGCTGCGATTGGCCTGCTTTGGAGCGGCACGTATCGGCGAATCGAGATCGTGACGACCGTTCTTGTCGTGGGAATCACGTTGCTGACAGTGACAGCGGCCTGTGCGCTGCCTGCCACCAGGTTTCCAATTCCATGGTCCGATGTCATGAACGGCCTTACGTTTGGTATGCCTGCGGAAGGAATTGCCGTCGCCTTCGGTGTCTTTGGAATTACTGGCGTCGGTGCAACGGAGTTGTTCTTCTATCCATACTGGTGTCTCGAAAAAGGCTATGCTCGTTACACAGGACGAGCGGAACCCGGCCCGGACTGGGTGCGACGTGCGAAGGGCTGGATCCGTGTGATGTACCTCGATGCCTGGGTCAGTATGATCGTGTTTACGGTTTCAACTCTGGCCTTCTATTTCATGGGAGCCACGGTGCTTCATGCCCAGGGACTCCATCCGCAGGGTAAGGATATGATCCTGACTCTGTCACGCATGTTCGTCGATACGTTTGGTAACTGGACTCAGCTCGTGTTCCTTGTCGGTGCCGCCGCAGTCCTGTTTAAGACCCTGTATCTGTCCAGTGCCGGAAATGCGAGACTGATTGCCGACTTCCTCAGCCTTGCCGGATTTGTCTCGTATCGTGAACCTGTTCAGCGAGGGAAAGTGATTCATTGGGTTTCGCTGACGATCCCCGTTCTAGCTCTATTCCTGTTCCTGGCATTCAAGGAACCCAAGTGGATGGTGGTGGTCGGAGGGTTCGGGCAGGCTTTGACTTTGCCGATTATTGCTGCGGTTACAATCTATTTTCGTTACCGTAAACTCGATCGTCGCATCCCCCCGGCATTGTTTCTGGACGTTTGTATGTGGATTGCCTTTGTGGCCATTACGCTCGTGGCGATTTATGCGATGCGAGATCAGTACGGAAAGTTCTTCCCGGCAGATCCCATTTCGGCAAGCATCAGCAAGTGACCTGGTTCCGGGAAGCGGCGCGCTCGGTTCCAGATTTTCTGAAGCATATCGGTGACGCGATGTCTGAATCGCGGCGCGGTTGCGGCGACAAAAGAAGTTCGAGGACATGTTATCTGCAACGCATGCACTGGCCATTCTTATCGTGCTGACAATCGTCAGTGCGGTTCAGCATGTCTGGTATATCATGCGTCGCTCGGCATCCACCGAAATGAGCAAACGCGTGGCAAACAACTCGACTATGAACGTGATCATTTCTTCAACATCTGCAGGTCGAGGAAACGATCCGTCAGTTTCTCAGAGAGGCTGTTGGTCTTCAGACGCTGCCTGAGATTCGCAAAATCGACACAGTCCATCTCCTGGTCCTGGTTGAAACACAAGAAGACAACTTCCGTCGGAGCCCCGGTAACCTGGTCGACGTGCTGTTGCAGGCATTGTCCGCAGACTTCTTTCTTCATGCACTGCATCATCGAGTTGATGGAGGCGATGCCGACGTGATCCGGTTTGAGGTACGGTTGCAAGACCGAGTGGCGGGCTTCAGAGAGGGCGGCCATCATGCGGTCCGAGCCAATGGCGATGATCCGATCGACTTCGTCCAGCGCAACCAGAGGCTTGCCAGAAAACTTTCCCTGGGCATAGGCCAGAATGGACTGGACGATGTTCCCCACGAACGAAAAATCCTGTGGTCGACGTGTTGAAATCGGTTCGCCCTGGTCTGCTGACTAGGCCACTTGATCTGTCGCATTTTCGAGCGAGTCCTGATGGAAAGCATCGTCAGAGTGGCGGTAACCGGCAAAATAGATGACACGCGAACCGCGATCACGCAGTGCCATGCCGAGGGAAATCAGTACGGCGTTTCCCAGTCCACCTCCGGCCAAAAGTACTGTTTCGCCATACGGAGTTTCACTGGGCGCGCCCGTCGGCCCCATCACAACGACCGGCTCGCCGGGCTGCAAGGTTGCGCAATGCCGCGAACTGACTCCCATCTCGAGCACAACCATGCTGAGCAGGTCGCGTTCGAGATCGACCCAGGCCCCTGTGAGAGCGAGCTCGATCTGAGGTCTCTCAAGGAAACGATGCAGATGGACATCCTGCGCTGCAAGACGCCGGAGTTAGTTCGGAAGGAAATCTGGACGCATATCCTGGCGTACAGTCTGATCCGCACGATCATCGCCCACGCCGCCAGCGAACACGATATGAAACCGCGATCGATCAGTTTCAAAGGAGTGGGTCAGACACTGAATGCCTTCCAGCCGCTGATTGCCTTCCAGGGTGAACGTGACGCTCCTTTCCGTATGTTCCTCTACGAGCAAGTCCTTGATGCCATCGCTGCCCACCAGGTTGCTGATCGGCCCGACCGCTTTGAAC
>JANOZG010000517.1:0-1526 GCA_031429275.1 Planctomycetota bacterium | reverse complement strand
CGTGTGGGAGGCAAGCGGAGAAAAGTCGAACGGAACAGCTTCCGATACGGCGATCGAAATGCGGGATATCGCGGCAAACGTGGGGCTGGACTTCACGTTCTTTGATGGGGATTCTGGTGAAGACTCTCTCGCCGAAACGCTCGGTGGTGGAATTGCAGTGATCGACTTTGATCTGGACGACTGGCCTGACGTCTTATTGACGCAGGGGACCTCGCTGCCGGTCTCCCCGCAAACCACGCATTCCGATCGTCTGTTCCGTAACATCAACGGCACATTGGCAGTCGATGTTACTTCCAAAGCTGGCGTTGCTCATGGTGGCTACGGACAAGGCTGCGCTGTTGCGGACACAAATAATGATGGATTCCCCGACTTGTTCATATGCAATCATGGTGAGAATGTTCTGCACAACAACAACGGGGATGGAACTTTCAGTGATGTGACACGTGAGACCGGACTGCAAGGGCAGCAATGGAACACAAGTGCGTCATTTGCTGATTTTGACGGCGATGGAGATCTGGACTTATACAGTGCGAATTACGTTCATATCCCGGAGGGCGACTTGAAGCCGTGTCGAACGGGAAACTACGCTGGACCATGCCGCGTCATGGACTATCCGGCAGAGCAGGACACTTTTTGGATTAACCAGGGCGACAGCACTTATCAGGATTGCACGGATTCCGTGGGAATTCAGGTAGACGACGGCAAGGGGCTGGGAGTCGTTTCGGCCGACTTTGACAATGATGGCTGGATTGATGTTTTCGTCGGTAACGACACCACCGCGAATTTCCTGTTCAAGAACCTTGGAACCCAAACCGCGCCGGGAGTGACCGAGTCCAAATGGAAAGGTTTTCAGGAGATGGGTGTGCTGGCAGGCGTCGCGTTCAATCGCGATGGCAAAAGCGAAGCCTGCATGGGTATTGCCTGCCCGGATCTCAATGATGACGGACTCTTCGACATTTTTGTGACAAACTACGAACACGAAACAAATACGTTCTATGCGAATCTGGGAGACTTTGGATTTGCGGATGAAACGAATCATCTGAATATGGCGGAAGCAAGTCGTCCGATGCTGGGGTGGGGGGCTCAGTTCATCGATCTCGACGCCGACAGTGACCTGGATCTGTTCGTCTCCAACGGCCACCTGTACGATACCCCGATGCGTTCTCAATTGTTCCTCAATCGTTCCGGCCAGTTCGAGGAAATATCGGGTCGTGCCGGTCAGTTCTTCGAGGCAGAGAGATTCGGACGAAGCGCTGCGATCATCGACTGGAACGGCGATCTGGCCTCTGATTTGATCGTCAGCTTTCTCAAGAGCCCCGTGGCGCTGTTGACAAACAACGCTCCGAACGGAAACCGGTTGTCTGTTCGACTGATCGGTGTTTCATCATCTCGGGACGTTCAGGGGGCACGTTTGTCGGTAACTGCAGGGCAGCTCGTGAGGCATTTTCGAAGCAGTTCAGATGGTGGATACTTTGCATCAAATGAAAACGATGTGAAAATTGGACTCGGACCGCACAAGCATGTCG
>JANOZG010000516.1:0-4605 GCA_031429275.1 Planctomycetota bacterium | reverse complement strand
TTGACAAAAACCGCTTTCTGGAATGACCTATCAAAACCGGACGCTGAAGAGCTTGCTGAATTTGTGGCACGGCAGACATCAGTTCCATATTATGATCAGCTGTTTTTCCGAAGCCGATCCCCGGATCAACGCACATCCGCTCAGCCGGGATGCCAGCCATCAGACATCGATCGACCTGCTGCTGCAGAAACTCAATCACTTCCGTAACCACATTGCCGTACTTTGGATTCTGCTGCATCGTCTGCGGCGTGCCCTGAATGTGCATCAAGCAGATTCCGGCGTCGGCAACTCGACAGACTTCCAGCATGTTTTTATCAAACGTCAGCCCGGAAATGTCATTGACAATCTGAGCGCCGGCATCCAGTGCCTGACGGGCGACTTCCGCCTTCGTCGTGTCAATCGAAATCGGTACTTGCAGTGTTTGTGAAAGCTTTTGAATGACAGAAATTGTGCGTCGTAGTTCTTCATCCAGCGAAACCGGCTCCGCTCCTGGACGAGTTGATTCGCCGCCGATATCGATAATGTCCGCTCCGTCTTCCACCATCTGCAACGCTCGTGCGATGGCGGCGTCGATCGCGTTGAATTTACCGCCGTCGGAAAAGCTGTCAGGGGTGACGTTCAAAATCCCCATGAGCAAAGGCAACCGAGTTCGCGGGATGCTGCATCGCGAGAGAGTCCACACAAATCTCTGAGCTAATGATTCAATCGCCACGCATCCAGCCCTCACAAGGGCTGAGAGCCCTTGACCCAAAGGAACCTTCCGGCTCGTTGACATTAGCCGCTCTAACCAAGATCTTTGAGTGGTCCCACGCCCACAGTTGTTGTCATAGCAATTGGATACAGGTTCAGAACTTCGCGAATATCGTTTAGCGTCAGATTGCGGATCGTATGCAGGTCTGCAGCGATCGATCGGTATTCGGTGCGATACATCCAGTTGCCTCCGAGTGAAGAAAGTCGCCCCATCGGACGTTCTCCACGAAGAACAATTCGCGACGCGACCTTGTTGCGTGCTTGTTCCAGCTCCTCCGCTGTAATGCCATTGGCATTGACATCCTCGAAGACTTTTTTGCAGCGTTCCAAATTGACTGCAACGTCTTCGGGTGAACAGCCGAGGTAGGTCATCCATGCACCAGCACCGTCGTACTCTGTGTAACTAAGATCTGCGGATTCTGCGTGCCCTGGATCGACCAGTTCCCAGAATAATCGACTGCCTGAATCATCCCCCACAACAACCGACAGCAGTTCCGCCGCGAACCGCAGTGAGTCATTGCATTTTGGCCCCGGCCCCATCTGCATAATGTGTTCCTGCACACTGCTTTCACGAACAACCGTTCGAATGGCTGGCGGCGACGCGACTTCCGGCAACTGACGCACGGGCTCGCCTTTCGGAATACGACTGCAGTACCTCTCGGCCAACGCCACGACTTCATCAAAGTTGCAGTTGCCGGCAACGGCGAGCGTGATATTGCCGGTGTGATAATGCTCGCGATGATAAGTTCGCATCTGGTCGGCAGTAAGCGCCGTAATGCTGGCGTTAGTGCCCAGAATACTTTGCCCCAGCGGATGCCCGGCAAAATAAGTCGACATGATGTGATCGTAGCACGTGAACGAAGGCTGATCTTCGTACATGCTGATCTCTTCCAGGATCACGTTCTTTTCCATGTCAAAATCTTCGACTCGCAGAGCCGGCCGCATCAGTGACGACAGCAGCTCCATCGCGCGTTCCAGGTACTCAGGCAGCACTGCTGCGTAGTACATCGTGACTTCTTCGCTGGTGGATGCGTTATATTTCGCGCCGATCTCGTCGAAGACCCGATTGATGTCGTCGGCGGAAAACTTATCATCACCTTTGAACGCCATGTGTTCCAGGAAATGACTCACTCCGGAAACTTCCGGAGTTTCGTCGCGCGACCCGGTTCGTACAAAGAATCCGGCTGCGACACTGTATACAGACGGATTTGTTTCCGCGATCAGGGTCAGGCCGTTGGAGAGTGTTGTTTGCTGGAACTTCATATGGGGAGTTTTCAGTTTTCATTTGACAACATTGAGACTTCAGATGCGAACGCGACAATCAAAGCGACTTCACACACGCCGGGTTGAGTTCCTGTGGGCCGATCGTCACAAGCACCATTGCCCTGGGTGCGTACTCAATGGCAAATTCGCGTACCTGCGATGTCGTGAGCGCATTGATACGAGTATTGATTTCGTCCAGTGTGACAACGCGGCCCAGATGAAACATGTCGCGAGCCAGCGATGATGATCTCGACGTTGTCGATTCCTGTTGCATAATCAACGAACTCTTCGCGCGGGCTTTGCAGCGATGCAGTTCATCTTCAGTGATGCCTTCTGGTAGTCGCAGGATTTCCGCTACGGTCACGTCGAGTGTTTCCTGGGCTCTTTCAGTCGTCGTTCCAGCGTAAGCAAAGACGCGACCTTCGTCCCTGAGAGTGCTGAGCGAAGCGGAGATGGCGTAGCACAATCCCCGGCGTTCGCGAACTTCTGTGAACAAGCGGGAACTCATACCGCCGCTGAGCAGGCTTACAGCAGCCCACGCATCGTAGTAACGTTCATGACGATATGGCACGGTGTCCCATGACAGACCGATGTGTGTCTGAGCTGAATCATGCTCGATGTGATGTGGAGACTGCGGCAAATTCGCGGCAACGACTTCCGATATCACTCCAGGTTCCCAGGCTCCAAGCGAAGCCTCAATCGCATTTCGAATTTCGTCGATATTCACGTTGCCGGCAATGCCAAGAATGGCTTCATTCGGACGGATGAAATTCTGGTAGTGACTGCGAATATCCTCAATGGTGATTGCCGGCAGATCGCTGAGTTCACCCTCTGCCGAATTTCCCCACGGGGCCGCATAGCTGTACTCACGCAGCACTTTTCCCAGCCGCTGTCGAGGCTCATCTTCCATGGACATCAGACTTTGTTCGACCAGATCGCGGGCCGGATCAAAGTCTTCTTCCGCAAGATGTGGTGCCGTCAGCATACTTCCGATTAATGGCAGAGCGTCGATGATACGATCTGCCGTTGTCGCCGCTGAAAATGTCACGTGTGCATTGCCGACGTAAGCATTTCGCTGCAGGCCAAGGTTATCCATCGCCGCGCTCAATTCCCGCGCCGATAGTCCACCTGCGCCTCGAGCAAACATCTCCGTCAGAATTGCCGCAGTTCCGCAGCGACCAGCAGCATCATAAACTCCGCCCGCCGGGACCAGTAAAGTCGCCGCCGCTGACTGCACGTCCTGCATGGGTTCGATAATGACAAGCAAGCCGTTGGAAAGACGAAAACTCTGAGTCGATTGCGGCATGAAGAGGGGGTTGACTTTTTGTGAAATTACGACGTTGCTTGTAAGGGACGATGATACCAATTTTGGAACTGAACAGCACGATTTGTGGCGCAGATGCCATTTCTCTCAACAGCCTATTTCTTAGCAGGCAGATCGAAATCGCCGCCGGTATTTCGCCACATGGCATGCACGTGATTTGCTTCATTCTGAGTATTGTTGTACTCGATGATAAACGATTCGCCCTGCACCACGTAGTGATGTCGCTGGTTGCGTTCTGATTCACCCCACCAGCCGATACGAATGTTGTCCAGACCAGATTTTTCGATCGCTTTCATGCGGTCGCGAACCACCTGCACAGGCATCGCGCTGACATATTCGGCAATCAGATCTCTGAGAAGCTTTTGTTGTTCCGGCGTCATGTCGGCGTAACGCAGACCGACGGCCTCCGTCACAATTGGCTGAGCTTCCCCGGGGCCCCGAATTTCATCCGGTGCGATTTTGGAAATCCACATTTGCTTTTGCTGAGCTTCAGTGCATGACTTAAGAATATCGCGAGCCAGATCTTCACGTCGGCCGAGAACTCGAAGACTACGTTTAGGTCCGCCATCAATCAGCCCTGGATTTGCTCCAAAGAACTCCGGAGTGCTGCTGACGATCACGCCGTCTTTAATCATAAAGTTTAACGACAGGTGATGGCCTTCGAATCGCCAACCCCACTGACCAGTCGGACCCGGAACGCCAAAAATCGTAATGTGGTACTTATGTGGATTTCGGCGATTTCGGCGATATTCTTCTTCACCGTCTTCGAACAGGTACAACACTTCTTCCAGACTTCGCACCTGCAGCGTTTTGGCATATCCCGCCGCCGACAATCCCGACTTTACAAGCTCATCCGCTGCTTTGCGGGATTCGCCTTCAAGATCCCAAAGCACGATTCCATGACGATCACGTGGAATAAAGTGCCAGTTCAGACGTTCTGGATCATCATACTTGTACATCATTTTCTGTTTCAGGTCCGCAGGCAATAGCTCGGACAGCTTCGCAGCTGCCGCAGCCATGCTGACGCCCGGCCGCTCACTGCCATCGTCAGCAAACCCAACTGTGTTGGTCGGCAGGAAGGCTGCCGCCATTAGAAACAAGAATGTGAAATTGATGATTCGTTTCATTGTCGTGAACCGTGAAGAAAGAGGTGGGAGATTTGGAAGGTCGCTTCAATCTTATGGATCTATCCTGGTGGCCATGTCAGAGGTCTGCCAGCCAGAATGTGAATGTGTAAATGGTAGACACTTTGCCCTCCATCCGCACCG
>JANOZG010000515.1:0-3387 GCA_031429275.1 Planctomycetota bacterium | reverse complement strand
CATCGACCTCCTGACAATGGTTGATACCCCTTGACCCAAAGAGGCTTCCCGGCGCGTTGACATCAGCCGTTTACGTTGTCCGCATCCCAGGAGAAACGCGTGCAGTGCGCGCATGATTCGGATTAAATAAGACTCTACCTTTACATCGGATCCGCCAGTTGAAGACGATATGCCAGCAATTGAATACTCGGATCGCGAGAATACGTCGTTTTATGGCGGCGATCGTGATGATTCTTGCTCTCACAGTTCCGTTCCAACAATCACGAAATTACGAATTACAATACGCGACAGCAATCCTGAGCTTCTGTTTCCCGATAGCACTCATCTATTGGCGATATGGGATTCTGTGCCCAAAGTGCGGAACGTCTGTAGGCTACATGTCGCAACGTCCTTTCAGCTTGACATTGCAAATCCCGATGTTTGTTCGCTGTCCCAATTGTGCTGTTGACTTTGATGACATGGCCGAAGACAACGAGGCAGGCGAGAAGACTACCGAT
This sequence comes from Planctomycetota bacterium, assembly GCA_031429275.1. GTDB lineage: Bacteria > Planctomycetota > Planctomycetia > Planctomycetales > Planctomycetaceae > SXXK01. The sequence continues at coordinate 2,890 of JANOZG010000515.1, read as the reverse complement.
TGAATCACGCCGCTGAAAATGGCTGGCGCAGCAATACAAAGAACACTATTCTCACCCCGTCAGTTTTGACAGTTGTCGAAAGGCTGAAAACGGCCCCACATTAAAACCACTCAGAGATTCCGGAAATTCTGCGACGTTCCGAAACGTTCACGCACGGTGGCGGCGCGCTCGGTGATTACCTGAACGGCGATTTGAGTTTCCCGAAAGAGCAGCATTGACCCATACACCAGTGCAGCGACGGCGACAAGCCCAGCGCTGACACCTGCAAGTTCCAGCGGGAACACGACCACCGAAAGTTTGATCGGTGCCACAACCGCACCCAGCAATGACACAAATACTGCAAATGCGAACGCGCCAAGGGCCACATAGAAACTTCGCAGAGACCGCAGCAGTAACAGCGTGCGCTCTTCGGCGGCTGTAAGTTCTTTCAGACGACGTTGGGCTTCGACGGTGGAAAGATCCTCCGTCCCTTCCAGTTGCTTCGAAAGTTCACGTGCCCGGTCAGCTCCGCGAGCCAGGCGATTGCTGGTACTCATGATGAGTACCGAAGACGCATTGGTGAGAATTGCTGGCGCGACAATCAAGGAGAGTACGGCAAACGGATTCGTGTCCATGAAATAAATACTCGCATTGTGGTTACCAACTGACTCGACCTATCCCCGCAACAAAATCAAAGTGCGAATCGTTGGACATCAGCATCAGGCCATATTGAACTGCAACCGCCGCAATCCAGATATCGTTTTCCGGGATCGGAGTACCTGCAGTTCGCAAGTTGTGTTTGATTCGACCGTACTCGCTGGCTGTTTCGCGATTGCAATCGAGGACCGTTACTGATTCTGCAAATCGTTGGATTCGTTCGGTGTTTTGCGATACCTGTGTCGAATGCCATGCGCCGTAGAACAATTCACCGATAACAATCGATGGGACGAAACACTCTGCGATTGGGCCGAGAAGCGTCAAGAACGAAGGCTCCATTTTGAAGAAAGCGATCACGGCATTGGTATCGAGCAGCAAACTACCATTCACTTGAATCGATCCTCTCACAACCATCATCGATAGCATTCTGCATCAATTTCAGGTCGTCCTCGGAAATGCCAATCGCAACGGAGACAACGGATTCCACCGGCGTTCCATGCGGTCGCTGGCCCAGTGCGCGGAGGAAACTCAATACTCGCGAATGTACTTTTGGATCCAGATCCAGAATCGCTGCATGGATCTGTTCTGACAGGTCAATGTTCATCGGAGAACTCTTCCCTTTAGAGGAATTCGCACCAATTCAAAATGCGGTATTCAGTCTAACGGCTGTGATCTTCCAATCCAACGGAATTATGAATGAATCGCTCGTTTGTCCACTGCCATTGCAGCCTCCTTAACGGCTTCGGAGAGTGTTGGGTGAGCGTGGCAACAACGAGCAATATCTTCACTGCTGGCTCCAAATTCCATCGCTACGGCAGCTTCGTGGATGAGTTCGCCGGCATGAGCCCCGATGATGTGAACGCCGAGGACACGGTCAGTCGCTTCGTCGGCCAGTACTTTTACAAATCCGTCGGTGTGTCCGGCAGCACGGGCTCGTCCGTTGGCGGAAAAACTGAAACGACCGGATTTGTATTTTACCCCAGCCTGCTTTAGAGCGTCTTCATTTGCACCAACCGATGCGATTTCCGGCTGCGTATAGATTACTGCCGGAATCGAACCATAGTTGATGTGTCCGTGACCGGTCACCATTTTTTCAACGCACGCAATGCCTTCTTCTTCGGCCTTGTGGGCCAGCATCGCCCCACCAATCACATCACCGACCGCATAGACTCCGGCGGCGGTTGTCTGATATCCGGAGTTCACCTGAATGAAGCCACGATTGTCGGTCTTAACGCCCGCTTCTTCCAATCCCAGATTGTCAGTGCATGGCTTGCGACCAACGGCAATGAGTACGCGATCACAGATGATCGGTTCGGCACCTTCCATCTGAACAGTACAGGTGGCCCCGGAGGCCGTGACAGAAGTGACTTTCGTTCCGAGCTTGAAGACGAGTCCCTGTTTTTCGAAGATCTTCTTTGCTTCGTTGGCGACCTGCTCATCAACTCCCGGAAGAATACGAGGCAGGTATTCCAAGACCGTCACCTGTGTCCCAAAACGCCGCCAGACCGTTCCGAGTTCCAGCCCGATGACGCCGGCACCGATGACGACGAGATGCTTTGGCACTTCAGGCCACGCGATGGCCTCGGTGCTGGTGCCAATGCGATCTCCGTCGGGCTGCATGCCTGGAAATGCAGACGATACGCTGCCGGTCGCGATCAGAATTTTCTTGCCAGTGATTGTTGCCGCCGCACTGCCAGTAACTTCAACGATGCCGTTGCCTTTAAGCTTTCCGTTACCGAAAAAGCGTTCGATTTTGTTCTTTTTGAGCAACCCCTGAATGCCGCTGTCCAGCGTACTGACGACGCCGTCTTTGTGCTTCATCATCTGAGCAACATCCACTGTCACCCCTTTGACAACCAGCCCGCGTTCAGCGAAATGCTTCTGAGATTGCTCGTAGAGCTCACTGGTTTCCAGCAAAGCCTTGCTGGGGATACAGCCGACTCGCAGACATGTACCGCCAAGTTGCTTTTCGCGTTCGACGACGGCGACTTTCATCCCGAGTTGCGACGCACGAATGGCAGCAACGTAACCGCCGGGGCCAGCACCAATGACGATCAGATCAAACGCTTCGGACATTTTCTGAGAACCTGAGTTTGAGTTGAGATTTCGCATAACGGGTTTCCAGACTTATCCGGAAACGCAGCAGGACGGGTCTGGAGACCCGTCCTACATTTGGAATAGTTCCGGTCGGCGGAGCGACCGGTCTACGTGACTACACTTCCAGTATCAGCCGAGTTGGATCTTCGATCAGATC
>JANOZG010000514.1:0-7489 GCA_031429275.1 Planctomycetota bacterium | reverse complement strand
TCGATGATGCGCATGTTGGCTTGATGAAGCACAAACAGACTCACGTCCTCAGAAGTCACGCCAGCGTTTTCCAGCACCACCTGAATCGACTGCGTCACTGCGTCGATTGCCCATTTGAAGACGTTACGACCATCCATCTTCAGGTAATGTTCGCCAGCCGCGACAAGTTCAGGAGTCAACGGCCGAGTCACGCCGCCAGCCGGGCGGTCAAGCATACTGCCACCAGCGCCGTCGGCACCAAGCTGATAACAGACAAATCCCTGATCTGTTTCGCCGGCTTCCAGGATGACAGCTCCGGCGCCGTCGCCAAACAGCGGAGCGGTTCGCTGATCGTCAGGCTGTACGATGCGACTGTTGACGTCAGCGCCGATGACGAGTGCCAATTTTGAATTCCCGGTCGCAATGAACTGCGCGCCGGTCGCCATCGCGTACATGAAACCTGAACAGGCTGCCTGGAGATCCATGGCAGGTGCGTCGAGATTCAATTTGTCCTGGACCAGGCAGGCCGTGGATGGACACGTGAAGTCTGGCGTAAAAGTGCCCACAATCAGCAGGTCAATGTCTGAAGCCGAAACGTTAGCCGATGCCATCGCGCGGCGGGCGGCGTTAACGGCGAGATCACTGGTCGATTCTGAGTCGTCGGCGAACCTTCGCTGCAGAATTCCCGTTCGTCGTTCAATCCAACCCTTTTCAAAACCGTAGCGAGCTTCCAGCTCTTCGTTCGTCACGACGCGAGAAGGCACATAGGAGCCGATCGATCGGATGCCGAAGCCCGTCAGCCGCTGAACGCGTTTGGAGCGACGGTACGACAATCCTTCATCGGGAGTTGCAGAACGCTTTGGAAGTGTCGGCTGCAATTCGTCTCTAACCTTCCGGGCGTCAATTAAGACTTCGTCGTTGACCGAAACACCGTTGGCCGTGACGTCGTTCACCGTAACGGATGCCATTTCACTTGCGGGCGAATTCATCGGATAGCTTTTTCAGACGCCGGGACATTCCCAGCGAGGGTTTCAACAGGTACGTAGCTCCACCGAAGACAACCCTCAATTCCGAACCCAAAGAAGTGAAGATCGCCTTGTTTACCCAGCTTTCGTTCCGGCGGGAGTCTAATGATCTGACCCAACAATTGAAACCTCGGAGCCACAATACCGACGAAAAAATCGTCCAGCATTGTGCACGGGATTCTCAGGGAGTCTCCGATCAGTAGTTTGCCTTTGGCTGACCGAGTGGTTTTTCGAATTCGAAGACCTTGACGGATATCAGATTTGCATCGGCGGCAATAATTGCCTCAGAATCCTTGGTTTTGAGGCACGAATGCCGATTGAATGCTGTCACAATCCAAACGTTTGGACAATCCGGACGACAGAGCAAGATAGGCACGATCCCTCGTCAAATCTCTGCGGGGATTGAGTTCCCAGGTGTCGAAAAAGATTTTGCGAGAGGTAGCCTGCACGTTTATTCCTCTGCACAGGATACTCTTTGTCAGGATGACACCCATGAAACACTGCGTTCCGGTGCCCGTTTTCGTTGTGGCACTGCTGATTGGACAGCTCAGCTGTAATGCTCAGCCGCCAACTCCACAACCTCTCGTTCCTCAGCCGCCAGCTCCTCAGAGTTCCGCAGCAGTTGGTCGCCAGATATACAACACACCTTCTGGCCAGCCAAATTCCGGGACGCTTTCCCAGTCCGATGGCACTGGCAATTCTCTCATTCCAAGCAAAAACTCCTTGACAAAATTCTCGCCCCTTCGAACGGGTGACGCGGCGATGCCTGAAGAGTCCTTTAATGGATACGCAGACATTCGAGCGACTCCGGACCTTGGGGCTCCTGGATCTGCCGGTAGCGGATTCCACCATTTTTCAATGCCATTCGACAAATACACTCAGTGGTATCGTCCGCGGGCGTCGAGTCTCACTGCGTATCAACGGTGCGCACCGGATTCATTCCGACCTCGGGGTTTCGGACACCTGTTCGCTCCGCCTTGCGATGGCTTCCGCATGGAATACGAACCATATGTCCTTGGCGATGGCCCTTCGAAATACGGCCCGGCTTACATCGCTCGGATGCCTGATCCTCGGTGTTCTCATTGCGACTGCCGCACCGGCGACTGTAATTGCAAGTAGCCTGTGCGCTACATTCTGAGTGACTCGTTCGCTATGATTCGCCGTTCTTTGGAACGGCGAATCCTGAATCAAGCGGAACGAGAACTCAACGATGAAAGAAAAGACCTATCTTGCAGTGGATCTTGGCGCGGAGAGTGGCCGCGTCATGGCAGGGCGATTTGATGGTCAGCATATTTCGCTGCACGAAATCCATCGATTCAACAATGGCCCAGTGCGTCTGGGCGGCACACTGCGATGGAATCTGGTCGGTCTGTGGATCGAAATCCAAAATGGCCTGCGTGAAGCCGGTACGCAATACGGATCGTCCGTGTCCTCCATCGGAGTTGACACCTGGGGCGTTGATTTTGTGCTGATGAATCGGCACGACGAGCTGCTTGGTCAGCCGTGGAACTATCGCGATTCTCGCACAGACGGCATGTTGGCAAAAGCTCTGGAACGCGTACCGCGCGCGGAGATATTTTCTCGCACCGGTTTACAGTTCATGCAGATCAATTCCGTTTATCAGCTCATGGCGATGTGCGAACGCGACCCCGAACTTGTCGAACAAGCGACAAAGTTTCTGATGGTGCCCGACTTCTTCAACTGGTGCCTCAGCGGCAGCAGAGTCGTCGAATTCACAAATGCCACAACGACGCAGATGCTGAACGCGAAGACTCGCGATTGGGCCGTCGATATGCTTCGCAAGCTGCAGATTCCCACCGAGATGTTTCCCGAAATCGTGATGCCTGGTACTCAACTTGGCAACCTGCGCCGCGACGTTGCGGAATTCACGGGGCTGAAAGATGTGAAAGTGATCGCACCGGCGACGCATGACACCGGTTCAGCAGTCGCTGCCGTGCCAACATCACATACCGGCAATCCAGACTGGGCTTACATCAGCAGCGGTACATGGTCTCTGATGGGAGTTGAAGTGAAAGAAGCCGTTCTGTCCGAAAAGGCCCTGGAACGAAACGTGACGAATGAAGGCGGTATCGATGGCACATACCGTCTCCTCAAGAACATCATGGGACTGTGGCTGGTGCAGCGTTGCAAAGTCGCTTTTGAAGATCGTGGTCTGAAAGCAGACTATGCAGAACTGACTCGCAAAGCCGCTGGAGCCACACCGTTTCGATCACTTGTGGACCCGGATCGTCCTGAGTTTCTGCGGCCGACAGATATGACAGAAGCGATCGCGGCTGAATGCCGTCGCGTTGGTCAGCCGGTTCCGGAAGATGAAGGTCAGTTCGTTCGTTGTGCTCTGGAAAGTCTGGCCTTGAAGTATCGCATGGTGCTCACGTGGCTGGAAGAACTCACAGGCGTAAAAGTGAATGTTGTACACGTCGTGGGCGGCGGTGCTAAAAACGCACTCTTGAATCAATTCACGGCCGACGCATGTGGAGTTCCCGTCATTGCTGGTCCTGTTGAAGCGACGGCCTTGGGGAACGTACTGGTGCAGGCGATGTCGGCTGGTGATGTTTCTTCGCTCAGCGAAATCCGCGACATTGTCCGCCGCTCTGAATCAATTACTGAGTTCCATCCCAAGAATTCAGATCAATGGAACGATGCGTGGGAAAGATTTCGCCGTATTTGCCAAACATAATCCAGAAAAGTGGACCGAATGCGTTGGATGTATATAGTCCCATTCCGAAAAATCACTTCCCGCAAGATCAGACGAATTAGAACTTCATAGAAAGAACGATCGATGACCAAAACCAACACACTCAAAAATCTCCAGACGGCCCTGGCCATGGAATTAACGGCCGCTCATCAGTATCAATTGCACGCCTGTGTTCTTGATGAATGGGGCATGGGACTGCTGGCAAGCAAAATGCGCGAAGAGATGCAGGAAGAGCTCGGCCATTCCGAACAGTTTCTGGTTCGGCTGCTGTTTCTGAAGGGTGAGCCGAAGATTGAATTTGCGAAGCCGCCAGTGCGAGCCAAATCGCTGAAGGAAATGTTCGAAACAGATCTGAAGGACGAACAGGATGCCATCGTGTTTTATACCAAGGCGTCCGTTCAGGCGATGGAAGAGAGTAATATCGGCTCGCGTCAGCTGTTCGAACGTATCGCCATGGAAGAAGAGAATCACATGAGCTGGCTGGAACTGCAACTCGACCTGCTGAAACGCATGGGCGAACCAGCCTACATCGCCAAGTACATGTCCACGGACGAAGCGGATGCAAGCACTCCGGCTTGACGCAACTCCACGAAGGAACCAAATCACCGGTGGCCGACGGGGGAGTCACGCAATGTTCCCCGCCTGATAGGCCAATGCTGTTTTTGTTCCAGCCTCTGTCAAGGCTCATTTGTGGGGTACGACGGACTTCCAGTCCGTCGATCAAGGGGTCCGCCGACAGACTGGAAGTCCGTCGTACACATATTACTCAACCCCAATTCTAAAGGTTGATAAAGCACTCGCCTGAAAGGCGATGGCATGTCAGCCGAGGACAACGCCTTGCTTTCGAGATTCAGCACAAAACAAACGCCCTGAGAGTGAAACGCACAAAAAAGCGTTGCCTTTCAGGGCTAAACCTTCATTCTCAACTGTTTCTGACACTACACGAGATAAAACAGCAAAAAGTGGATGAGAGCGATTTTCGGTGGTATCATGCCCCCATGAAAAAGCCACCCACATGCAGCCTCCCGATCCTAAACCTTACAGATGTCGAGTCAGATCCACTCGCAGCTCTTCAGGCCCGCGAGCGAACGATGCAGAATCGAAAGCCTCTGCCGATGACAATGGCTGAGGCGCGCGAACGCGGCTGGGATGAACTCGACGTTGTCTTCATCACGGGCGATGCGTACATCGACCACCCAAGTTTTGCCAGTGCCATTCTGGGGCGTGTGCTGGAATCCGGTGGCTTCAGAGTTGGCATCGTCAGCCAGCCCGACTGGCGATCATGCGATGCCTGGCGAACATTCGGCAAACCGCGACTGTTCTTTGCCATCAGCGCCGGCAACATGGACTCGATGATCAATCACTACACCGCCAACCGCAAAGTTCGCAACGACGATGCGTATTCGCCCGGTGGTCGCATCGGACTGCGGCCAGATCGAGCCACGCTCGGATACTGTCAACGAGCCCGTGAAGCATTTCCTGGAGTCCCGGTGATTGCCGGAGGTGTCGAAGCTTCGTTGCGACGCCTGGCTCATTACGATTACTGGAGCGACAAAGTCCGCCGTTCAATTCTGCTGGATGCCAAAGCCGATCTCGTTGGATTCGGCATGGGCGAAGACACCATTCTGGAAATTTCCAGACGACTTGCAGCTGGCGAAACAGTGCGTGACCTTCGCGATATGCGAGGCATGGCGTATGTCCTGGGTGCAAAGGAATCCGAAGAACGTTTCGGTGCTCCAGGCAGCGAGCCGACTTATCTGCGTTTGCCAAGTTTCGAAACTGTCGCATCGGATAAACCAGCCTTCGCCGAAGCCACAAAGATTATTCACAACGAAACAAATCCGTACAACGCAAAGGGACTCGTACAGTTCCACGATCGACAAGCCGTTGTCTGTAATCCTCCGCGGCTTCCGATTTCGCAGCCTGCGATGGATTCGATCTACGGTTTGCCCTATACGCGGAAACCGCATCCTTCGTACACCGAAAAAATCCCGGCGTTTGAGATGATCAAGGATTCGGTCACGATTATGCGTGGCTGTTTCGGTGGCTGCACGTTTTGTTCGATCACCACTCATCAGGGCCGCATCATTCAGTCTCGCAGCCACGATTCAGTCATCGGCGAGATCGAAGAAATGACTCAGGACCCGCAGTTCAAAGGTGTCATCAGTGACATCGGTGGACCGACGGCCAACATGTACGAAATGCGATGTTCTCGACCGGAAGTCGAAGCCAAGTGCCGTCGGCAATCGTGCGTTCATCCCACGATCTGCAAGCTGCTGGGAACCGATCACGGGCCGCTCGTGAAACTGATGAAAGATGCACGCGAAACACCGGGCATCAAGAAAGTCTTCGTTGCCAGCGGGATCCGCATGGATCTGGCTCGCCGATCACCGGAATATATGCAGGACCTTGTGCGTCATCACGTCGGCGGCCATCTGAAAGTTGCACCGGAACACAGCGATGCCGGTGTTCTGAATCTGATGCGAAAACCAGCCAGCGATGACTTTGATCAGTTCGCGGAAGTGTTTGATCGCGAGTCCAAGGCGGCTGGCAAGAAGCAGTACATCATCCCGTATTACATCGCCAGCCATCCCGGCAGCGATCTGCATGCGATGATCGATCTGGCATTGTTCCTGAAGCGAAACGGTTACCGTCCGGATCAGGTGCAGGATTTCATCCCCGCTCCATTCGACGTCGCCACCGCGATGTATTACACGGGCATTGACCCGTTCACAAAGAAGCCTGTGTATGTGGCTCAGCATCTGCGTGACCGGAAACTTCAGCGGGCTCTGATGCAGTTCTTTAAGCCAGAAAACTATTTCGACGTCCGGAAAGCGCTGGAACAGGCTGGCCGACAGGATCTGATTGGCTCAGGCTGCGATTGCCTGATCGCATCGAATCCTCCCCGCGAAGCCCTCGACAAACGCCGAGCCGACGCGAACACCCGAGTCCGCGGCGAGTACGTACACACAATCCCGGCTGCTGATTCATCGACACCAAATCAGACTACCGTACACCCGTCGCTCCGCCGACGGGAAAACTCAACTTCGCAACCCGACTCCGCCCCACCAAAAAGCAAAGGCTCAAAGAAAGAATCCCGCCACAAACCCGGCAAGGGCTACCGCCCGGGGCGATCGAGCGCCAAGGATTGATTCGATCTTCAATCTGCGATCGGTGTTTCGGCTACTTGCGAGATCACGCGCGCCGCTGACAAATCGGTTGATATAGAGTCAGACGCAGAAATCCGGAAACAGCATGACGAAACCAACAGTCAGCGATGAGAACCCTTATTCCCCGCCAGCGTTGAACGATGCTTCGATAAGCGATCAAAAGCATGATGCAGGAATGGTCTGGGCAGCCCGAGGCGCGGGTTGGTCGGTGATTGCCACATTTCCCATGGCCGGATTGATCGCATTTGCGTACAGATTTCCTGTCCCGTTCGCTGGATACATGTCAGGCTTCAGAGCGATCTTGCCCGCGATGTTTGGCGTCATCGTCTATGGCGTCTTTCTTGGCGGACTGCTTGTTGTTGCCCTCGTTGGTGCGATTTGCGGAGTCATCACTGCAAGATCAGTGGATGGCGCGTTGCATCGAAAGAAAAGATTTGTCATTTCAATGTCTTTCATCGTAGCGACCGTCTGCGTGATGCTCCTTGCGGTTCTGGACAAGATCATCGGCCCGTGGTGATTGCCGGCATTGACCTGCGGAATTAAGGGGAACCGTATGCTAAGCAAAAAACTCGGACGAACTGGTCTTGAAGTCACGCAAC
>JANOZG010000513.1:0-2840 GCA_031429275.1 Planctomycetota bacterium | reverse complement strand
GGCTGGCGACTTCTTTTCTTGCGGACCCGCAGTGAGATTACTCAGGCCAATCACGACCGGCATAACGCCTGTATCAAAGTAAACAAAATGAACGTTCGGAGTTTCTCCGGCATCGTTCCATGCGACGCGACCGCCACCACCAAGAATTCGCTTTGGCAAGGTCACTTTGTCCTGGAACACATTGTTGCGAACGTCATCGAGAACATGCACGCCCCAGTTGCCCATTTCGCCTGATCCAGTGTTCCAGTCCCAGTGCCAGTCGTATTGTAGTTTGTCGCGGAAGATTGGTCGGTCTGCGGCGGGACCAAGCCACAGATCGTAGTTAACCGACTTGTCAATCGGCAACGGTTCTGTTCGTTTGCCGATAGAACCGCGGACTCCGATACGATTGACACGAGTTGACAGCAATTTGCCAATTCCCTGTTCTTCATGAAGGAACTTCTTGATCTCCGCCTGCATCGGATCTGAACGCTGCTGAGTCCCCACCTGACAGATTCGCTCGTATTTGCGTGCTGCCTTGACGGTCTGCTCGCCTTCCCACTGGCTATGCGAAAGCGGCTTTTCGACGTACACATCTTTACCTGCCTGCATCGCCCAGATGGCAGCAAGACAGTGCCAGTGATTGCAAGTCGCGACAACGACAGCGTCCACAGTATCGTCATCGATGAGTTTACGAAGATCGCTGAATGTCTTCGCAGCAGGAAACCGTTCCTTTGTCTTTCCCAGTCTCGCTTCATCGGGATCGCACAAGGCGACAATATCGACGCCTTTGATTTTTGAAAACTCGCCCATCAATTCGTTGGCGCGCCCGCCGCAACTGATGAACCCCATGCGCACGGCGTCGATTGACATCGCGGCTTTGGAAAGAGAGGAAAAGCTGAAAGCGACTCCGGCCGCAGCAGCGGAAGCCATAAACAAACGGCGATTCGTACGTGACATGTTTGGTGGGTATTTCTATAACGCAGGAAAGGCAATACTTGTTCGACAGCCCGAGCCGTGGAACGAACGTTTACGAAATTTTAAAATCAGGAATTCGACGTCGGATGCGTGCCTTTTGCAAGTTCCGCTTCCCATTCATCGAGTAGTGGCCAATCGACGGCACAAGTCCCGAAGTCAGCCATGTGCTGATATCGATCAAGTCGATCAATCGCTGATTGCAACAATTTGCGATCGTTACGGAACGCCGGACCATGACTCGGCAACAACCATTCCACACTACTTGCCTGAATGCGTTTGAGTGATTCGATGAAAGCTGGAAGATCCGAACCGTGGTGGCAGTCGATACTTCCTACACAGCCGTCACGAAAAATATTATCTCCCGAAAACAGAAGATTATTCAATCGGAATGACAGCTGTCCGATCGCGTGACCAGGCGTATCCCACACCTGCAACTTCAAGTCACCCAGTTGCAATATCGTACCTTCCGATATTTCTTCATCAATCACGAACTTTGGCATTTCAATCGAGATCCCCTGTGCCGGAATCTCGGCAAAGGAAGCGATCCGATCTCCTGATTCCAGAATCAGCTTCGCCTCTGGATGAGCGATCAGTTTTGAACCTGAAAGCATCTCCCTCGCTTTTTGAAATCCCTGAACATGATCAGCATCTGCATGAGTCGCCACCAGATACTTGCAGTTGGCAAGAGGAAAATCGAGTTGACGAATGAGATCGATTAATTCGTCAACCGTGTCTTCGTATCCGATGTCCAGCAACATCCAGTCGGACCCGGAATAGATCAGATAAACACAACATCCCAGACGCCTACGGGCCTGAAAATTGAGTTCAATAACATTCGGAAAAAGCTCGCGTCGTTCCAACATTCGATTGTTTGTCTGCTTTCAATTCAAAGTATGCGCCGCCGAAGCCATGTAACCTCGTGCGAAACTCCTGCAAGATTTCAAAATCTCTCACAAGTCCAAAGTTTTTTCAGTCCAGACAGAGTGAATTTTAGGCGCCAGTTTCTGGATGCCTGCGTCTTGCTGCTTGCGAAGTGTAAGAGCAATGGGCTCTACCGGCAATCCTTTCGATGTGTGTTGTCAGTCGGTGGGTGTAGTCGCGAATTTCGGTAGGTCCTCCTTGCCGAGGAGGACTTCGCGGCTTGCCGCGACTTAGCGTGTACGTGGACTGACAACGTCGGGCTGAGTTTGGCAGTTGCACGTCGCGCGGGTGAAAGTCTTTTCCGGCAGATAAGGACCCACCGAAGACAGTGCTTTCCGTTCAGACCACCCCCGAGATCGAAGCTCCGATCGATTATCGGGACGAACGTCAGGTCGTCACCGCCACTCTCGGCGAGCGGCTGGGCCTTTCGGAAAACCCTCCCTGTGCGACTGACGAGAGCGGAAAGCCGAGGCTGCGAATCTGAGATTTCAGATCTCGAATCTCCGCCCTGTGATTTTCCGAAAACCTCAAACCGAAAACGTCCGGCGAAGCCGAGACGATCGGCACGACGTCGAATCATCCGTTCCGGTCGGTACCATACACATGTACACAATACACAGGTACCACGCATCAACAGAACATACACAGTTACAACGCACCAAAATAAAGGGCAAAAACCGAACAAATGATGAATCGTACCACACGGATTCAACACCAAATCGCGTGAATCTGAGGCGTCGTTGCTACCTGATGCGTTTACAAGATTAGACGGCGGCACGCTCAAGGGCGTAGGCGATCCCAACAAAACTTAGATTCGCGAAGTGCCGATCGAGGACGCGGCGAACGACGCTCAGGCTGACGAATTGGCGTGGCGGCGGGAGCGACGCAGAGAACTTACTCCCTGCAATGTCGAGGGAAGTCCCGCTTCCGTTCGAAATCGTTTGCGAAAATTCTTGACCAGA
>JANOZG010000512.1:0-10464 GCA_031429275.1 Planctomycetota bacterium | reverse complement strand
CTTTAGCCGGCATTTCCTCCGAAAGGTCGTTGTCTTCATGGATATCGTTGGCGAGGTTGTAGAGTTTGGCCGGTGTGACTCGGCCGGCGACACCGTCAGCAGCCGGGTCATATCGTACAAGTTTCCAGTCACCACTGCGGATGGCCATTTGCTGACCGAACCGCCAGTAGATCGCGTCATGGGGTACCGTTGTTTCATCACCTGAGAGATACGGCAGAAGATTTACGCCTTCGAGTTTCCATTCCGGCTGCGGCTCCAACCCAGCGATCGCCAGTGCCGTAGCGTGAAGATCAAGCTGGACGACTGGCTTGTCGAACACTCCGGGTTTCACTTTGCCCGACCATGAGACGATGCAAGGGACTCGCACACCACCCTCGAGCGTCGTCCGTTTGCTGCCTCGCAGCGGTTCGTTACGTGAACCGTTAACCGTGACTCCGACCATCGTCGGACCACCGTTGTCGCTGATAAAGGCGACGAGCGTATTCTCGGCTTGTCCCGTCTCATCCAGCTTCTTACGGACGTTACCTACCGCATCATCCATGGCCAGCATCATCGCGGCATAAGTTCGGCGTTGCTTGTCAGCGATTCCAGAAAACTTCGCCAGTCTTTCATCGGTGGCCTGCATTGGCGTATGCACGGCATTGAACGCCAGATAGAGAAACCAAGAGTGCGATTGATGTTTCTCAATGAACGAGCAAGCCTCACGACCGAAGGCATCCGTCGTATAGTCCATTTCGGCAACAGGCTCAGTGCCGCGCAGGATTCCCTTCGCCAGAGCATAGTCGTGAGCACCGCCAAGGAATCCGAAGAATTCATCAAAGCCACGCTGCTGAGGATGCTGCGTCGCTTTATCTCCAAGATGCCATTTGCCGACGAGGCCCGTCGCGTAACCAGCACTCTTCAGACGATCCGCCAGAGTCGACTCAGTGACCGGCAGTCCGCCTCCCGGCCCGCCAGAATTCGTCTCATGTCCGAAACGGTTTTGGTATCGCCCCGTCAACAGACCAGCTCGTGTGGGCGAACAATACGGCCCAGTGACATAGGCATTGGTGAAACGCACGCCGGATGCCGCGAGCGCATCGAGGTTGGGAGTAGGGATGTCTTTGCAGCCATGAAATCCGACATCCGCATAGCCCATGTCGTCACCGACGATGATCAGGATGTTGGGCTTTGTTGCCGCAAACAGGTCACCTTGAGCGAGGAGCCAGAAACTCATGACAAAAATACAACGGGCAGAATAGCGGCGGGGCATCTTCATCTCCAGGTTTGGCGAACGAGAATGAGCGGAACTCCCAGTCTACTTCTTTTCGATTCAATCTTCCTCTGCCACTATAATGGCGATTCACGCAATTTGTCCCAGCCCCAACGACGACTTTTGCCCGTCATCACATTGGCCCGGAAGGCAGGTTCTGCATCAGATATCTCAGGATATGCATTCGCACATGCACGACGGTTCCGTCGCCTTCACGCAGGCCGTGATCTCGGTTGGGATAGACCATGTAGTCGAACGGTTTTCCAAGGGCAATCAGTCGGTCGACTAGTCCTTCGATAATTTGAATATGGGTATTGGTTTCGCCTGATCCAGTCATGATCAGCAGCTTTCCTTTAAGGCCCTCAGCAAAGTTGATCGGTGCAGATCGCTCGTATCCGTCTGCGTTCACTTCGCGTGTGCGCATGAAGATTTCCTGAAACCATGCGTTATAAAGATGGGGCTTCGGCTTAGGCACAACGGCGATCCCGACGTGATACGAATCCGGCTTGCGGAACATGGCATTGAGCGTATTCGAGCCGCCGCCGCTCCAGCCCCAGATGCCGACTCGATCGAGATCGATGAACGAACATTGCTTCGCCATCGCCTTTAACCCGGCTTCCTGCTCTTCGGTGGAAAGAGGCCCGAGGCTGCCGAAGATCGCTCTTCTCCATGCAGCACCCTTCGGTGCCGGAGTTCCTCGATTATCAATCGACACAACAACGTAACCCATCTCGGCGACGACACGATGAAAGTCGATCTGCGCCGTTCCCCAGTCGTCGAGCACCGTTTGGGCGTGAGGCTCACCGTAGACATAAATGAACAACGGGTACTTCTTTGAGGCATCAAAATCTCGCGGTTTCACCATCCACGCATCGAAGAAAAGACCGTCGCCAATATCGAGCTTCAAAAACTCGGCGGGCTGACAGGCAATGGACTTCATTCGCTCGCGGATGTCATGATTGTCTTCGAGTGACGCTACAACACGGTGTGTTTCCACTTCAATCAGCTCATGAACTGGCGGCAGATTCAGAGTCGAATAAGTATGAACGGCCCATTTCGCATCGGGAGAAAAAACGTAGCCGTGAGTGCCAGGCTGATCTTCCGGAGACAACCGCTGCTTCATTCCTGACCCGTCAAGTGCGACTCGATACAGATATTTTTGTGTGGCATTCGTGGGCGAAGCGTAGAAGTAATACCAGCCACCGGCCTCGTCGACCACCGCGCGATTGATGATGTCGTAGTCTCCCGGAGTCAGCAGAGCCAGTTCGTTTCCATCACGCGAATAGCGTCGTGCGTGCCTCCAGCCGTCCTTCTCACTCACAACGACGAACTCTTTGCCACCCTGAAGCCAGACGAGCCCTGAGTTCCAGCCCTGACTTGCTTCAGCCCACGCGTCGTTCGTCTCTGAGTAGATCGTATTGACCGTGCTGACCTCGCCGCTCACTGTGACAAGAAGAAAGTCTCGGCGATCACGGAAGCGACTGAATGTCTCGACGAGCACTTCCTCAGAATTGCCAGCCCATTCGACTTGCCCCAGGTACATGCCTTCTTCAGGGCATTCCACCGGCAGCCACTTCATGTTTTGTCCGTCAGCATCGACCACGCCGATTCGCAGCTTCTCGATCGTCCCGCCAACACGGGCGAAACGATGCTGTTGAACCTCCGGATAAGACGGGTCTCCAGGCACCAGCACCGATCGCTCTTTCACATCGGTGTAGTCTGCTTCAATGAAAACAACTCGGGCTCCATCGGGACTCCAGATAGGATCGCGATAGCGAATATCCCTGCCCGCCGTGACTGAAACGAGTACGGTTTCGTGCTGATTGTTCTGGTCAACGGCAACCAGCTGATCGTGACGGACTTCAAGTTGCAGTGAGCCGTGTGACAACCGACCGGCCTCCCCCGGCACAAGGAGCTTTTCATCGGATTGCCAGACACTCCGCTCGCCAGTCTTGACATCGTGGAACCATTGCGCGGGCTTCTCGGTGTTCGGATCCACTTCCTTGACGACAAATCCCGAGTTGTCGTTCAACCAAACAGGTCGGTAAGCCTTCGCACGAAACTCACCACGGTCAAAGATGGCTTTCAATCGCGATTCCGCTGTGGCCTGCCAGTTTGATTCCAGGATCACCTGAGCCCTCAGCTCGGAAGAAATGAAAAGAACGCAGAGCGATGCAATTGCACAAAGGGAAGTTCTTGCGCCGGGTTTAAAGAAAGTGTTGAGACGGTTCATTAATTGGTTGCCTTGATCAGTAGAACAGAAAAGGCTCATTTTGAGCGACGAACCGGGAGTCGATTCGTAAGCTAGCCGCATCAGCCGTCACTGCACAGGTACGGTTGGAACTACATATTCGTAGCCGCCCTGAATGCCCAGAGGCAGACCGGTCTGCCAATACAGGAACAGAAACGCCGACCACAGTAACAGGAACGCCAGCGAATATGGCAGCATGAGCGAGGTGACCGTGCCAATGCCCGTGCTCTTTACATAACGCTGACAGAAGACGACCACCAGTGGAAAATACGGCATCATCGGTGTGATGATGTTTGTCGTCGAATCACCGACTCGGTAAGCCGCCTGAGTGAATTCCGGCGAGATGCCAAGGATCATCAGCATCGGCACAAAAATCGGTGACAACATCGCCCACTTCGCTGAAGCCGAGCCGACCAATAGGTTGATCATCGCTGTCAGCAGAATGATTCCAGCGATCGTCACGGCCGCTGGGGCATTGATGCTCTTCAGAAAATTTGCGCCTTTCACGGCCAGCAGTGCCCCGAAACCAGACTGTGAAAACGAGGCAATAAATAACGCAGCGAAAAAGACCAGCACCAGATAATACCCCATCGATTCCATCGCTTTGCTCATCCCTTTCACCGCATCGCGATGTGTCTTAAATGTACCGGAAATGAACCCGTGTACCAGGCCGGGGATCAGGAAGAAGATGAAAATCAGCGGCACGATGGCACCCATGAGTTTGGCTGCCGGTGGCTTCAGCGATGTCAGCCGGCGATAGAGTTCCCAGTTTTCGCCTTCCGGAGGCGTTGCCTGCAACGATGAGCCGGGCATCAGGGCCCACCAGGCCAGAAGTCCGCAGCAGACCAAAATCGACGCGACCGCACCGACGATTCCCAGATTGTCCCGGCGGCTGAGTTCGGGCAACTTTGGCATGTCGTCCGGATTACCGTCCACCACAG
This sequence comes from Planctomycetota bacterium, assembly GCA_031429275.1. GTDB lineage: Bacteria > Planctomycetota > Planctomycetia > Planctomycetales > Planctomycetaceae > SXXK01. The sequence goes on along the minus strand of JANOZG010000512.1, from coordinate 6,020 downwards.
ACGAACGTAGCTTGGGTTCAATGACGAAGTCCGTGATCAGCCATCCGAGAGTTACAATCAGGAAGCTTGATGCTGCTGTGAAGTACCAGTTGCAAAGCGGATTGACGACATATTCTTTATCGACCAGTTGAGCCGAAGTTGTCGTCAGTCCCGCGAGCAGTGGATCGATTCCGCAAGGAATAAGGTTCGCGCTGAAGCCTCCGCTGACCCCTGCAAAAGCGGCGGCGATTCCGGCAAGCGGATGGCGACCTGCCGCATAGAAGATGATCCCTGCCAGAGGAATCACAACGACGTAGCCGGCATCGGCTGCGGTGTGGCTCAACACGGCCACCAGCAAGACCATCGGCGTGAGTAGAGATTTCGGCGTGAATGCGAGCAACGTCTTGAGCAGTGCACTGATGAATCCAGAATGATCCGCCACGCCAACGCCCAACATCGCGACGAGTACAACGCCCAACGGATGAAAGCCCACAAAACCTTCCGTCATGGTTGACAGAAACTCGGCCAGTTTTTCCAGCGTGAGCATATTGACGATATGAATGGGCTCCGCCTGTCCCGGCAGCGTTTCCGTAAAGTTGATCGACGAACAGATGGCCGACATTGTCCAAATGATCAAAATACCCAGCACGAACAGCACGGCGGGATCGGGGAGTTTGTTGCCCATCCATTCAATGAAATCCAGAAACACCATCACCGGCCCGCGTGATTCCGGAGCCTCTGTTTTTGACGTTGAGCCGGCCATTCTTGATTCCAGTTTGTGTTGCTGTTCTTTATATGTGTTGCGGAACCGGTTCATGTTTGACAGTGCCGAGCGTCATCTTGACTTGTTGCTCAACCATGGTGCGATACTTGCCGCCAAGATCCATAAGTTCCTGATGCGTACCAGTTTGAAGAATTTGTCCGTTTTCAACAACCACGATTAAGTCCGCTCCTGCGATTGTGCTTAACCGATGTGCAATGACGAAACATGTCCGACCTTTCATCAGTCGTCCCAAACTCTGCTGAATAAGCTGCTCGCTTTCGGTATCCAGATTACTGGTGGCTTCGTCCAGAACCAGCAGCTTTGGATCTGCCAGAACGGCCCGCGCAATCGCCAGACGTTGCCTTTGTCCGCCGCTCAAACGAACACCGCGTTCACCAATTACGGAGTTGAGACCGTTTGGCAGACGATCTATGAACTCAAGAGCGTTGGCCACTTCTGCAGCATGGCGAATTTCTTCGGGCGTCGCCTGTTTACGCGAGTACGCAATGTTCTGCGCGATCGTGCCGTCGAATAAAAAGACGTCCTGCTCGACGACACCCAGCAACGCGCGAAAGGTTTCGACATCGTAGGCTTTCAGATCGTTGCCGTCGAGAGTCACGCGGCCGGACGTTGGATCATAAAACCTGGCCACTAAATTGCAAAGCGTCGTCTTACCCGCGCCGCTCGGACCGACCAATGCGACCGTCTGCCCAGCACGGACTGACAACTGGATATTCCTGAGTGCTGCCGTTTCGGTGCCGGGATACAGGAAAGTGACGTCTTCGAACGCCATGTCTCCACGAACGTTATTTTTGGTGACTCGAATACTATCCGGCGTGGACAACATTTCGCGTGGCTCCCCCAGCAAGTCCAGAATGCGATCCAGACCACTGAGACTGTTCTGAAATTGCGTCGCACTCGTGGCCAAAGCGGCCAGGGGTTCGAGGAGCATCAGCAGGTAAACCAGAAACATCATCAAATCACCGACGGACATGTGCCCGCTGATGACACGCATTCCGCCATAGAACAGCAATCCAGCGCTGGCGACGGGAATCAATATTTCCCAGACCATTTCCACGATTCGCATCCACCACCAGGCATACAATTCCTGCCGTGCCATCAGATTGTTCTCTTCGGAAAATCTGACCGCCTCGCGTTTTTGTCGACTGAACGCACGCACAATGCGCATGCCGGCGAAGGTTTCGGCCGCACCGGCGTCGATGGATTCGCGTTGTTTGCGGATCGCTCGAAATTGCGGCCGAATGCTATTGATCCATGCTCGATGCGTAATGAAGACAGTCGGCAGCAGCGTCAGCGCGCCAAGCAAAAGTGTCCAGTCGACCCAGGCAAGAATGGCAAGACTGCCGATCAACTGAATCACAGCGCGCCAGGGATTGTAAAGCATCCCAAAGACGAGTTCGCCGACACTTCCGCCGTCTTCGCGCAGAACCGATGCGACTCCTCCGGATCTCAATTCGTGAACTCGATGCAATGGCAACCTGACTGCATGATCAAAGACGCGACGTCGAACGGCCAGTTGGATCTGCTTCGAAATCTTCGTGGCATACCATCGCCCCAGAACGTGAATCACGATCTTGATCAAGGAGACGATGGCAACAAATCCTACGGCTGCTCCCAGAATACGCTTGGGTGTTGTGAGTGACGGAAAGATCTGGCTGACCCATCCTGGCAGCGGTTTTCTATCCAGCGCAAAATCGATCACAAACTTCGTGCCTGCAGGCGGCAGCAGACCGAGCATGGTCGATGCTGTTACGGTAAACAGCGCGAAAATCACCTGACGGCGATAGGGCTTGAGCAGTTTCAGAAACTGAAAAACAAGCTGCCACGATGAACGCACACGATCTTTTGCCGCTCGCGAATCCCCTGTCGAATGAATTCCGCCTTTGGGGAGTTTTTTCCCCTTGACCTTGTCGCGGTAGGCGTCGAATCGCTGACGACTGCCACTCGCTTGCTGAAGGCTGTGGTTTTGATGAACGCTGGCTAGCGGCGTTTGCGGATCGGAGTTTGTTTGCATCATGGCCTATTGTATGCCAAGGCCGTATTCGGTCGATAGTCGCTTGTCGGATTTCGGGAACTCGGACAACGTCTTTGATTGAGGAATACTAACAACCCCGACGATGTTTGGTCTAAAGCACCAACTGTTCTGCCTTGAACACCGGACCTTCGACGCAGGTACGCCGATAGTCCCATGACCCGTCAGGTTCCACAACTTTGGTGACGCAACTGAAGCATGCACCGAAGCCACACGCCATGGGAGTTTCCAAAGATAGCCAGCAAGCAACCGACTGCTGTTTGCAGATTTCGGCAACAGCCTTCATCATCGGCTCCGGGCCACAGCAATAGACATGAACACCGTCCTGACCCGCTGCCAACTTGCGTTTCAGTAGTTCTGTGACAAATCCGTGATATCCGAATGAGCCGTCATCAGTCGCCACTTGCAGATCAAGACCATCGATCGTGAATTCAGCGATGCCAGCAAGATAGTCTTTTGAACGAACTCCGTAGCACAGCGACACTGTTTCTGGCCGCTGCTTGAATTCTCGCGCGGGAATTCCGTAGGTTGTTAGTCCAAGGGCTTCGCGTGCGACGCCAAGAAATGGTGTTTGTCCAATACCACCCGCAACACAAATCAGATGGCGGCAATCGGGGACCGGAAAACCATTTCCCAGTGGCCCCCAGATGCTGACTTCGTCGCCAGTATTCCATTGACTCATCAAGGTCGTCATCTTGCCAACTTTGACGAAACCAAATTCTACGCCTGCCAAATCGCCATTTGCGTCCGGATAGACATCGAACAATGCAAACGGCCGACCGAGCAATGGATCGCTACCTGTCGCCGGCCGAATCATAAAGAACTGCCCTGGCGTAATACTCCTCGCCAGTTCTGGAGCATGAATTTTCACAGCCCACGTATCTTTTGCCATCGGTCGAATAGCTTCGACGCAGGCGCTGTGCTGTCGAGCGCAGAGCATCATGCCGGGATATGTGGTGGTCGAAGAAGGGTCACTCATGTCCTGCCTGCTATTCTGTCGAGTTCCATCTTGTGAACTCTGTTTCAGCCACAAAGTTTACGTCTTCATAGACGCTTGCCAATCGCAGCGCTGCAGCGATTTCAGGAAGTGGGATGATCGCTGCCAGGTCTGAATACACTTCACGCAGAAACACCTTGCCGATCCGCCGATAGACGACAACTCCAGCGATATCCTGTTCAAACATTAAGTAGACATTAAGAGTTGAAATCTTCTGATAAGCTTCGAGCTTCTCGCCTTCATCGGTTCTGCGAGTCGTCTCAGACAATACTTCGACGATGACCGTCGGCTTGTCCTGAAACACGCCATCGAGCGCATTTTCGCCACATACGACGGAAGCATCGGGATAATAAAATCGTGTCTGAGTGCCCGACAGTATCCTGACCTTGCTGTCCGAATTCAACGCCCGACACGGCTTCCCTTTGAGTTGAGCATGTAACTCACCCAACACATTTGATGCAACGAGATTGTGAGCGTAAGTGCCGCCCGCCATTGCATACGTCATGCCCGCAACATATTCATGCTTCAAACGAGCCTGCTGTTCGCCAGAAAGATAGGTTTCAACTGAGATCGGACTCAGCCGTTCAGCATTTGCCATGATCTACTCCTGTCAATTAGCCAGCACCAACCCAATCCTGGATCGTCTTTACACGAGGATTTGGGTTCTCGCGAAGTGCTTCAAGAGCGTTAACAACTGCAGAACAACCCGGCATCGTCGTCACACACGGTATGCCGTGTGTCACTGACGCTGCGCGGATTTTACCTTCGTCGGTGCGGGCTCCTTTGCCGCTTGGCGTGTTGAAGATGAGTTGAATTTCGCCGTTAGCCATCAGGTCCAGCAGATTCGGACGTCCCTCCTGTACCTTGCGAACGATATCCACATCAATGCCAGCGTCCTGAAAAACTCGCGCGGTGCCACTGGTGCAGACGATTTGATATCCCATGGACTTTAATCGGCGGGCGGGCTCGATCATGCGGTGTTTATGATTCGCCGACATGCTGATAAAAATCTTGCCAGTCAGTGGAAGTTTCGAACCGGCAGCCAGCTGCGCCTTTGCGAATGCAAGAGCAAAGTCGGCGTCGATGCCCATCACTTCACCCGTTGATCGCATCTCCGGGCCAAGAACAATATCGACACCCATGAAGCGGTTGAATGGAAACACGCTTTCCTTAACCGACGTGTACTTTGGCACGATTTCTTCCGTGAAGCCCTGCGACTTCAGCGAGAACCCTGCCATCACTTTCGCCGCGATCTTTGCCAGCGAAAGACCGATTGCCTTCGACACAAACGGCGACGTGCGGCTGGCACGCGGATTTACTTCCAGAACGTAGACCGTACCGTTCGGGCTGTCGCCATCGACTTTCACTGCGAACTGAATATTCATTAGACCGCGAACTTCCAACGCGCCAGCGAGAGCTCGTGTGGCGATGCGGATTTCATCAACCACGCTGGCTGGCAACGAATATGGCGGCAGCGCACAGGCGGAGTCGCCAGAGTGCACGCCGGCTTCTTCGATGTGTTCCATGATGCCGCCGATGACGGTCGTTTCGCCATCAGAAATTGCATCGACATCGACTTCAATTGCGTCTTCCAGAAACTTGTCAATCAATACCGGGCGATCCGGCGAGACATCGACGGCCTCGGCCATGTAACGCTCAAGGCTGTGCTGGTCATAACAGATTTCCATCGCGCGGCCGCCAAGAACGTAGCTTGGTCGAACAAGGACTGGATAGCCAATTCGATTTGCCGCCGCTCTTGCGCCATCGAAGTTTGTCGCGATGCCGTTTGGTGGCTGGTGCAGTCCGAGACCTTCCAGAATCTTCTGGAATCGTTCACGGTCTTCGGCCGCATCAATCATGTCCGGACTGGTGCCTATGATTGTGACGCCGGCTGCTTCCAGACCACGTGCCAGATTCAACGGTGTCTGTCCGCCGAACTGGACAATGACACCATCCGGCTGCATGCGGTCGCAGATGTTTAACACATCTTCGGTCGTCAGCGGTTCAAAGAACAGATAGTCGGATGTGTCATAGTCTGTCGAAACCGTTTCCGGATTCGAATTGACCATGATGCTTTCGATGCCCAGTTCTTCCAGCGCGAATGCAGCCTGGCAGCAGCAGTAGTCGAATTCGATCCCTTGGCCAATGCGGTTTGGCCCACCACCCAGAATCATGATCCGCTTCTTGCCTGGTTGCTTTGCCGGAGTTTCGTCTTCTGATTCGTACGT
>JANOZG010000511.1:0-9920 GCA_031429275.1 Planctomycetota bacterium | reverse complement strand
ACCAGTTGCTGGCTATTCTGGACGGCCGCGAAATCCGTTGGGAGCTTGCCGAAGTTCAGGCAAACCTGCACAAAGCAACCAAAGAACGCAATACTCACATGACCAGCCGTGAATTCGGTGATGCAGCCATCGCGCTGCATGAAATTGAGCGATTGCAGCAGCGATCGGATCTTCTGGCTCATCGAAATTCCAGCCTGGAAATCCGCAGTCCGGCAGATGGTGTCGTCGTCAGTGGTGATCATCGAGAAGCCGAGGGCGTTCCGCTGACAATGGGTCAGACACTGTTTGAAATCGCGCCACTCAATGCGATGGTGATCGAAATCTGTATTCCGGAAGCCGACGTGCGACATGTCAAGAGCGGCATGGTTGTTCGCGCCCAACTGGACGCCATGCCGGAGGATTCAATAGAAGCCACTATTCGCTGCATTCATCCTCGCGCTGAACTTCGCGACGGAGAAAATGTATTTGTCGCTGAAGCCGATGTCGTAAATACAGCCGGCGTCCTGCGACCGGGTATGCGCGGTTCATCTCATGTCAGCACTGGCCGACGGTTGCTTGGCTGGAATCTGTTCCACAAGCCTGTTGCCTGGGTGCTGGGCTGGCTGGGGTGGTGATATGCAGGGTTTGCCCGACATCTCAACGGTTGAACTGACTCGCACACGCATCAAACTGCGCGACGACCTGTTGTTCATTCCCCAACGCTACGGCAATGAAACGTTTTACCACATCGAAGTTGCGACTACGTCGGACTTTTATCGCATTGGTTATCCTGAATACGTCTTCGTTTCGCTGCTGAACGGCCAAACCAGTTTCGCTCAGGCACTGGCTGTGACGTCGCAGAAACTGGGATCGGGTTCGCTGAACCAGGTTCAGGCGATGACAGTGTATTCGTGGTTGCTCGACAACGGACTGGCATCGTTTTCGGATGCCGACGCAGCGGCTTCCGGGGCCACATCGACAGTTCGCTCGTCGAGTTCTTCAGATCGCTGGTGGAAGAAGCTCAATCCACTTTGGCTAAAAGTTCCGCTTGGTCGGCCCGAAGGATTTCTGAAAGCGCTACAGCCTGCTTTTGGCTGGATTTTTTCCCCACCGGCTTTCGTACTTTGGTCCATTCTGGTCATCGCAGCGATCATTGTACTGTCGAATCACTGGTCCCGATTCTGGTCCGATTCTGCAAATGTCATTGCCCGGGAAAACTGGGTCTGGCTGCTTGCCGCATGGATCGGGTTGAAGTGTATTCATGAAACCGCCCACGGACTTGTCTGCCTGCGTTACGGCGGCAATATTCGCGAGACCGGCTTTGTGCTCGCCGTGTTCACACCTCTGGCCTACGTCGACGCTTCTTCGTCGTGGGCGTTTCGTTCACGCTGGCAGCGAATTCACACAGCAGCGGCGGGCATCTACATTGAGTTACTCATTGCATCGATCGCTATGCTGGTCTGGTCATACAGCGATTCCTCGCTGATCCGCCACATACTGCAGAACGTGATCATTATGGCGAGCGTATCCACGCTGGTCTTCAACCTGAATCCTCTGATGAAATTCGATGGTTACTACATTCTGTCCGATATGCTGCAGATTCCGAATCTGATGACGCAGTCTACTCAGACCGTGCACCAGATCGCACGCAGAATGTTATTAGGTGAATCCTCCTCTGCGCCAACAGCCATCGGACGAGAACGTATCGTGCTTATGACGTTTGGCGTTCTGGCGACAATCTGGCGAATCATTGTTTCGTTGTCACTACTATTGACCGCATCCGTTCTGTTTCACGGAGCAGGAATCGCCTTGGCAGTGCTGGGCTTTGTGATGTGGTTTGGTAAACCTCTGTGGGGATTTCTCAAGTCTCTGGAAACGCTGAGGCTGCAACAACCCGAACGTCTTGTCCGCGCATTTGCGGTGGCCGCGCTTTGTGCGTCAGTTCTTGCCGTTCTGTTTTTCGTCGTTCCAGCCCCAGTGATGATCACCGCTCCTGGAATTGTCGAATATACCGATGGCGAAGTCATTCGTGCCGTCACGCCCGGATTTATTCGGCAAGTCCATGTCGTCGATGGACAGGAAGTCTCTGAAGGCGAGATCCTTGTCACTCTTACAAACGAAGAAATCTCAGCCAGGCTGACGGACCTGCAACAGCGCTTCGCACAGGAAGACCTGAGACAGCAAACCGCCAACCGCAATCACAATGGCGGTGCATTAAGCGTCGCTCAGATGAATCTGGAATCACTCAAGTCGCAGCTTGCAGAGTGTCAGAAACAAATCGCCGGCCTTGAACTTCGCTCCAGCCGAAACGGGCAAGTGGTCATGCAGAATCCAGAGAGACTTATCGGGACGTTTGCAAAGCCGGGAATGGAACTGCTGACGATCGGTCGTGAAGATCAGAAAGAACTTCAAATCTCGATCGGACAGCGCGATCTTGCTGGTTCGCTGCTGGCCGTCGGTAACACCGTCCGCATGCGTATCGGGACACATGGAATTCTGACCGGAACATTGCAGCCAGTAAACCCGCAGGCAAGTCGCAATCTACCGCATCCGGCGCTGGCTGCATCCAATGGCGGACCTCTGCCAGTTGTCGCGAAGGACGAATCATCCGGATCCGAAGATTCACGCAGCGACATGCAGTTGACGGAAAACCGTTTTACCGGAGTCGTGCGGTTTTCTCCAGAGGACGCGACTCAACTTCACTGCGGCGAAAGTGGCATTGCATCTCCCGGTCTCATCCCCGCATCACTCGGCATTCACTGCTGGCGATCAGCACAACGCTGGATCGAAGTTCAGCTGAAGTGACCACAACGATGGGTCCACGGGATTCGTGACTTCGGTCGTTCGCGTCTTACCGTGTTCAGTGTGCGGACGGTGCGCATATCTTTCAGCAGGCGATCAACGTGAGCGGCGAACTGGCAGTTCGCTGACAGGCTACTTCAAGTCAGGAACTTTTACTTCTTGTCAGACCTTCATCCGCGGGACAAGGGTGCTTAGACCACCATCCACGGCAATAGTTTGCCCAGTGATCCAATTGTTCTCCGGGCTTAGGAGCCATGAGATTGCTTTCGCGATGTCGTCCGGTTCGCCGAGGCGTCCGAGTGCGTGCATTTGCTTCGATGTTGTCGCCGCAGATTCCGTCTCCCAGAGCTTTCGTGTCATTTCAGACTTCACAAGACCGGGAGCCACTGCGTTGACGCGAATACCGCGTCCGCCGTACGTTGCAGCGGCGGAGAGCGTGAGCCCGATAATTCCCGCTTTCGCGGCCGCAATCGCTTCGTGATTGGCGAGACCAATTTGTGCTGCCGCTGACGAGATCAACACAATCGAGCCTCCGTCCTGCCTCATGGCTTTGACAGCAGCCCGCACGAGGTGGAACGACGACGTGAGATTTGTCGTTAGGGTGTCGTGCCATTCTTTGTCAGTGGTCCAGTGGCACGGCTTCAGCAATACGGACCCCATGCAATTGACAACACCATCAATCTTCCCGAATCTCTCCACCGCCCGCTGCACGGCGTGGTCGATTGATGCGGAATCATCTGCACTCGCAATGGCTGTCTCACAATGGAATTGCTCAGCAAGTTCAGCAGCAGAAGATTCGTTCCGACTTGTCAGCAGCAGATTTCCACCGGCGGCGCGAATTCTCTGAGCCAGTGCTTTGGCAACGGAGGATGTTCCTCCGAGCACCACATAAGACTGAATAACACCTGTCATCTGAATCTCTCCAGTTCATCGGCAGCGTTCAAGAAGTTGAGCCGCGGGTTTTATTTGAAAGAGGTTAAACCTTCGGCAAAGACTTCAAAATGCTCCTCCATCCATTTCTGCATCGAGATCGCATTTCCCAGACAGCTATGCGTCGGCTGGACGTGCCGTGAACCAGAAATGGGGATCAACTGCACCGGGACAAAGCCGATCTTTTCATGAACCTCAACGCGACGCAGCACGACCTCGAATGTGCCGTGAGAATGCTCGATCAGTAACGACACAAGTGATGACGCCTCATTTGCGAATGGCTCGGCCATGTCAGCTATCCTTGTTTTTCGAGTTCTGCCACAATCTGAATTATGCCATATGTGCGTCATTCGACTCACTCTATGGACGTTTTCCGGTGAATGACACACCCACTCGACGGTATGTTGATCAGACCGCAAATTCAATGATGTTCTTAACAACGGCAGCAGCAATCTCGTGCAACAACTTATAAAAGCAAAAAGCAGATCTTTATGACGAAAAAAAGTCAGCCTGCCACTGAGAAAATGCAGTGCATGGAAGTCTGGGGCGGCAACAGAGCCACCTGGTCTCAGTTTTCAGTGCCAGGTCTCGACCTGTGGGTTCACAGCGAGCCATTTCGCGGTAGTGACGGTGGTGGAGACGTGTACTATCTTTCATCGTGCGCATCGGGACGGATCACGAGGATGCTGCTGGCCGATGTGAGCGGCCATGGGGCTTCGGTGGCTCCCGTGGCGGTGGCGTTGAGAAACCTCATGAGGCAAAACATCAATTTCATCAAACAGACACACCTCATTGCGTCTTTGAATTCTCAGTTCGAAGGGATTTCAGCAACTGGATGTTTCGCAACAGCTCTTGTCAGCACCTTCTTTTCTCCAACTCGCACTCTCTCCGTCTGTAATGCTGGCCATCCACTGCCGCTTCTTCGAGATGCCCGCTCCGGTCGATGGAGCTCCAGTGATGCGGGGACGGGTGAAGAATCAGCGAACAACATGCCGATTGGCATTGTCGATGACAGCGCATATCGTTCCACGAAACTGCGATTGAATGTGAACGATATGGTACTGACCTATACAGATTCGCTTTCCGAATCCATTGAGCCGGACGGCAAAATGCTGGGAACTCAGGGAGTGTGTGATATCGTCAACTCTCTCGGTTCATTATCGCCTGAATTACTGATACCCGGCCTGCTGGACGCGATTCGGAAGTTAAATTCCGGTAACCTGTCGGCCGACGATACCACCGTCATGTTGCTCCGCGCGAATGGTTCCGGAGCCTCCTTCGTTGAAACCTTCAAAGCGCCTTTCCGCATTCTGAAAGGCCTCTGGCAAACAGGTTTTCGTTCAGCATAGATGGTGACAAAACGTTTTATGCAGACACCGTCATGTCAGGAAGTGACGAAAAGTTCGGTCAACAGCGCCTGAGCCGTCTTGCGTCCGCTAAACATCGCACCCTGAATTGAGGCAGTTTCAGAATAGTCGCCGCAATGATAAACACCTTCCATCAAACGTGCGGTCTGTGACAGACCATCCCGAAAATGCGGCGGCTGATACGGTAAAGCAAATGGGATGTCGTAACGTCTCAAGAGCGACCATGAGTCGACCTGAAGGCCATACCATTGCTTCAATTGCCGACACACGCTGTTTTCAAGATCCTCTGCTGGTGCTTCCGGTTTACCAACGACCGAGACGCTTATCAGCGACTGGCCGGCCGGAGCATAGTTTTTTGCCACATTGCTCACGACGCACAGATTATTGATCGGTCCCTGATTGTCGCCGTTCAACACAAGTAACGGATCGGAGAATGGCGGCTGTGGTGCAGCGTAGTACAGGCATGTTGTGGATCTGCCTTCCGGCGAACGAATCATCCCGCCGGTCAACCGGGAGGCTTCAGGGCCCTCGACAGCAATCACGACGGCACAGCAGTCAATGACTTCTCCCGTCTTGAGTCGCACCCGACGGCCATCGACCAGCGAGTCGACAGGAGTGGAAAGGCGAATCATGGACGGAGATATTTCGGCGGCCAATTGCTTTGGAATCGCGCCCATGCCTTGCTCAGGCAAAGATGCATCCCCCATCGCAAAAACACGGAACAGGAATCTGAAGAACCTGCTCGAAGTGCTTAGATCCTTCTCAAGAAAAACGCCGGAAAACCACGGTCTGAAGAAGCGATCCACCATATCCGACGAGAGACCACATTGTGTGCGAAGATATTCCTGAGTTGTCGATTCGGGCTCCTGCCAGAGAGCATCAACCGAAGTGTGAGTGACGTGCCATCGGAGCCTGGCGAGTCTCAGTCGATCTGCAAAGGTGCCAATGCCATTGAACGCAGTGGAAAGCAACTTTGAAGGTCGACGCCACGGATCGCTCATTTGCACCGTTTTCCCTTGCGTGCGAATCAAAGCACCGGGTTCGAAGTTGTGCAGCCGGAGTGCGGAGTAGTTCAGTTGTGCTGCGGCTTCGGGGTATGCCGTCTGCAGCACCTGGAAACCTCGGTCGAGGAGAAAGCCATCAACACGGTCTGTCCTGACACGACCACCGATGTCGTCCTGAGCTTCCAGCACAACGACGTCAATGTCATGCTTCACCAGCGTCCGAGCGCAGCAAAGTCCTGACAACCCTGCGCCGATCACAACCACGGGCTTCCGATTCATGTGCGAACATCCACGGGAACATCTGCAGAAGAAGAGTTTTGTGACAACAATGCCTGTGGGCCAGACGAATCAGAAGTCTCGGCAGCAAGAGCGACGTTCCTGAGCATTCCCGCAAACACGCACTGATGCAGAGGATAGATACCGTACCAGTAAAGGATTCCGAAGAGCCCCAGCGGGTCGAATATCGCTGTTTGCCGAATGGTGCTGCCACGTTCGCAGGGAGTGACTTCGAATTCGAGCCATGCGCGGCCGGGGACTTTCATCTCCGCGTGAAGCCGAAGACGCCGTCCCGGCTCGTATAACTCAACACGCCAAAAATCGAGCGCATCGCCGACGCGCAATGTTTCCTCATCACGCCGACCACGTCGAACACCGACACCGCCCATCAGCAGGTCGATGAATCCTCGAACCGTCCACAGCCAGTTTCCATAATACCATCCTGTGCGACCACCGATGCGGCGAATCGGCACAAACGCCTGCTCCGGAGGAACAGAGACGAAGGCGGTTCGGGAATCGACGAGTCGTGAACCAAACCGCTCGCCCCCCCACGACCGAAGTTCACCCGATGATGAAAGAGCGTCTGACCAGCGTGTGGTGGCGAATTCACAATCCTCGTTGACCAACGCCCGAGCAATCGCTTCACGAAATGTGCGTGGGCGAACCGAGAATGACGTCGCGGCCAGATTGTTGGAGATCAGAGTCGGATTACGAAGGCTTTCGACCAGCTTCCTTCCCACGCGGGCGTAGAGAGGCGTGACCAGTCCGAGCCAGAGACTGGAAAGATAAGGCGTCAGAAAAGGAACGGGGACCATCCAGCGCGTGAGTCCTCGTTGCCGCGCGTACTCCTGCATGATCTCACCATACGAAACCTGGTCCGGCCCGCCAATTTCATAGACCTGCGATCCTGACGTCGGCAAATCCCGCGCAGCCAGCAGGTAATCCAGCAGATCCTCAATCGCGATTGGCTGAGCTTTCACATGCACCCAGCGAGGGCAGATCATGATCGGCAGTCGTTCCACGAGGGCACGGATCATCTCGAAGGAGAGACTCCCCGAACCGATGACGATCGAAGCTCGAAACTCGATCACCTGTGAGTGATGAGCACGAAGCGCATCGCCAGTCTCCTGCCGGCTACGAAGATGCTTCGACAGTTCATGATCGGGATTTCCAAGTCCGCCGAGGTAAATGATCCGCCTGACTCCGGCGGCCGCTGCGGCCTCAGCGAAATTGGATGCCGCGATGCGATCCTGCTCTTCAAAATTCCCGTGGGCACCCATCGAATGCACAAGGTAATAAGCCGTATCGATGCCGACGAAGGCTGGGGACAGCGACTCTCGATCCAGTACATCACCGGCCACGATTTCTGTGGTGGGTGAGCGATACTCTTCCAACGCCTCAGGGCGTCGGGTCAGACATCTCACTGTCAAATTCTGACGCTGTAGCAGTTTCAACAATCGTCCGCCGACGTAGCCAGTGGCGCCAGTCAGCAGTGTCAGGCCCGACATTGTAAAATCCCGTCGTTACGATTGTTCAAAGTTTTTCATCCACGGCGCATGAGCAGTTGACAAAGTCTGGACTTCGCAGGAACCACGATTTTCCCAAACCATCCGAGCCGTATTCCGACCCGAATGTCGGAAACTTTCAGGAGTTCAGGAAAAACAGAGTGCCGAGCGTGCCTCAGAATTGCCCTCAACACGCGAGGCTTGGCATTGAATACGACGTCTCTTTCACTCGTCTCAATGATAAATGACTGGCTGTCGATAAGACACTCCAGGCGGCCAGCCATTCTCAGTTTGGGCGAGGGCCTTTATCCTCAGTGCGGATTTTCATCGTTCCGCTCACGACCCACTCGGCGTGTTCCGCCTGTGGTCCGGTTCCGCTTGGCACTTTCACATGCATGTCGTCAAACTCATAGGTGATCTCCGCGTTTCGTCCTGTGAGTCGATCGTACAATCCGATTGCGAGTTCGGGCCAGTTTGATGTTTGTTCAGTCGTCATTTTCAAGCTCCAAAAAAAACAGTTCAAATTCAAGTTCCGTGATGATGGCTGACGAGCAACGAGCTCGCTGCCAGATGTTTCCACAGGGCGAGTCACTCGTCTGATTTGTCACTGACAATTAACGAGATAAACGTGGACGTCAGAGCTACGGCAAACACGCCGCAGCCGACCGTAAAAATTAACAAATCACTACTTGGCATGATGAGTGCTCCCCAACACGAGTGTCCCGAAGCTCAGGATCGACGGGACCCACAACCCCACGAACATTCCTTCTTGTTTACTGCCGGTGAACCACAGGGAGATTGAGAAAAGAAATGATGCCCCAGCGGCAATGACGTAGCCCAGTTTTGCCAGTTTTCTCTTATTCATGATGAGCCTTTGCTTTCAGAAAGAAGCACACGTTGAAAACGTTTAATTCGTCCATACCGTTCATTGCTGTCATCCCGTGACAGATTCGGGTTCTTAACGCAGGTTCATTATTATTCGTGCTGTACAAGCCAATTAGATTGATCGTGATGAAAGACCAAATCTTCGCTCCTTCAGAAATAGACGACACTAATCGTGGCATATTGGAATGAGCATATGTGCCTTTTCCCGATGAATGAACGTTTTAAAAAAAACAGAACGTTTAATTCGACCAGCTGTTTCGCCGGAGATGCCCGAGAGGCGACGAGATTTGGGGAGATGCGCATGGCATCCCAAGGGCCATGAATTCGCAAATAAGCGGAATATGACTTGATTTGAACGAAGATTGTCTGGAAATCATTGTCGATTCCACTTTTTTTGTTTTATTCATAAAAACGTGTTATGTGTCGACGGTCGCCTGCGGTCTGTGGGTCAGAGCTGAACGTTATGAACGTTTGGAAGACTAACACCCCGTGAATAAAGTGAGATTTGAGATGAAGAAATTGACGACCGTGTTGACGACAGGATTTTTGGCACTGGCTGTAACGGCTGAAGCTGGTTCAAAATGTAATGGGACAGCGACGACAAGTCGCTCGGTGAGCCATCATGTATTGACGACCGCCGTTGCCAAGCCGGCAGCGAAAGACATCGTGGACACGGCTGTCGGAGCTGGTTCATTCAAGACTCTCGTTGCAGCCGTCCAAGCGGCAGGTTTGGTAGACACACTCAAAGGCGAAGGTCCGTTCACCGTCTTCGCTCCGACTGATGCAGCATTCGCTAAGCTGCCAAAGGGGACTGTTGAAACGTTGCTGAAGCCAGAAAACAAGGCAAAACTCCAAGCAATCCTGACCTACCATGTAGTGGTCGGCAAAGTGATGGCTGCCGATGTCGTCAAAATCAAAGGTGCAGTCACCGTGCAGGGCCAGCAGATCGACGTTGCCGTGAAGGAAGGGAAAGTCACTGTCGATGCCGCAAACGTTGTGAAGACAGACATTGCCTGCTCAAACGGCGTGATCCACGTGATTGACAATGTGATCCTGCCAGCTGATAAAGACATCGTGGAAACTGCGGTGGCTGCGGGCTCCTTCAAGACTTTGGCTGCTGCACTGACGGCTGCCGGGCTGGTCGACACATTGAAAGGCGAAGGACCGTTCAC
>JANOZG010000510.1:0-6082 GCA_031429275.1 Planctomycetota bacterium | reverse complement strand
CGCGTGATCGTCAATCGAATGTGGCATCAGCATTTTGGCGTTGGTCTTGTGAAGACTGCCAGCGATTTCGGCGCGCAGGGAGACCGACCGACTCATCCGGAACTGCTGGAGTATCTGGCGTGGGAATTCGTGGCTCATGGCTGGGATTTGAAATGGCTGCATCGAGAGATTTTGTTGTCGTCAACCTATCGTCAATCATCGTCTTTTCGTGAAGATGCGGCGAATGTTGATCCAGCGAATGAGTTCCTGTGGAGAATGAATCGTCGCCGTCTGGATATTGAAATGTGGCGCGATGGAATGCTCTCCGTGACCGGAAAACTGGACCTCACGATGGGAGGTGCTTCTCAATCCGTCGATGATCCAGCCAACCTGCGTCGCACGATTTATGCAAAAGTCGAACGCGAAGAGATGAACTCGATGCTGCGAATGCATGATTTCCCGGAAGCCAGTTCACATAGCCCCAAGCGGGAACCCACAACAACTCCACTCCAGCAGTTGTTCGTTCTGAATTCTTCATGGATGACCTTGCGAGCGAACGATTTGTGGGAACGCCTGAAGTCTGTGGAATCGGCAGATCAACGAATAGATGATTGCTATCAGCTATTGTTTTCTCGGAATGCCACAGTTCAGGAACATGAACTGGCTCACGCATTTCTAAAAAGTGATCCCGCTGGCGGTATCGAACAGCCCGGCGGAGCAGAGCAACCAAGCGACGCGAGATGGAAACTGTATCTACAAGCAATGCTGGGACTCAACGAATTTCATTTTGTGGACTGAAGCCATCATGCTCACATCGCGACGTCAAATGATTCAGGCCATGGGCGGCGGACTCGGCTCGCTGGGGCTGTTGTCGGCCATCAACGCAGACAACGTTGTTCACGCGCCACATGTACCAGCAAAGGCGAAGTGTGTCATTCATCTGTTCATGAACGGCGGGCCGTTTCAAGCAGATCTGTTTGATCCAAAACCGCTGCTTCTGAAATTCGCAGGCCAGCGACCTCAGGAAGCCGATCTTCGTACGGAACGCCGAACTGCCGGGCTCATGCCCTCACCATTTCGCTTTCGTCCGGCCGGAGAAAGCGGCGTTCCGGTGAGCGAACTGCTGCCTCATACGGCACGCAGTATTGACGACATGGCGATCATTCGATCGACGTTCACCGACAACCCGAATCATGGTCCCGCGCTCTTGATGATGAATAATGGCACGATACTGCCGACTCGACCGAGCATGGGGTCGTGGATGTCCTACGGCCTCGGAAGTGAGAACGAGAATCTACCGGCCTATGTCGTGTTGTGTCCCGGTAAGCCGGTCCGCTTTTCGATTCTCTGGACAAGCGCTTTTCTTCCGGGTTCGCATCAAGGTACGTACATCAATCATCGTGATCCGGTTCCCGAAAAGCTGATTCCATTTCTGCGCAATGCGGATGTGTCGCGGAATGAGCAACGGAAGCAGGTTTCGCTTATGACAGAACTGAACCGACTGCACCTGGAACAACGTGGTCCAGATGGCCAACTGGAAGGCCGACTGCAGGCGATGGAAACGGCGTTTCGGATGCAGTTCGCCGGAACAGATGCATTTGACCTGGCTCAGGAAACGAAATCTGTTCGAGAATCCTACGGAGAAGGTCACTTCGCCAACGGTTGCCTGCTGGCGCGACGTTTAAGTGAACGCGGTGTGCGGTTTGTGCAGGTGTACTATGGCGATGGCCAGCCGTGGGATACTCATAGCGATCACGACAATCAGGTTCGCAATCTGTGCAAGGACATCGACCGTCCCATTGGGGCTTTGCTGTCCGACCTGAAGCAACGCGGCTTGTTGGATGAAACTCTGGTTCTGTGGGGCGGTGAATTTGGCAGAACTCCCACGACGGAAAATGGAAACGGCCGTGATCATAACCACCATGGTTTCACGACATGGCTCGCAGGAGGCGGTGTCAAAGGCGGCCAGACGTATGGCGAAACTGACGACTTTGGATTCCGCGCGGTTCACAACCGTGTTCACATTCATGACCTGCATGCCACAATTCTGCATCTTCTGGGCATCGATCACGAACGACTGACATTTCGCTACGCAGGTCGAGATTTCCGACTCACCGATGTGGCTGGAAAAGTGGTTCAGGACGTTGTGGGTTAATTGAATAGAGGCTGTTTTGTGAGATGGGAGATTCTCATCATCAAACGTGAACATGCAGTTTTTTCGTACCGTCCTCCTTCGCCTGCCAGTACCAGTGACCAAGCATTCGAAGTTTTCCTGGTTCGTCGGGAAGTTCAATGAATAGAAATGGGTCGCAGGCAATGACCGCTGCTGGTGCCAGAAACAACGGTACAACTTGCAGTGCCATCATTGGAAGAACAGCCAATCCCACCGCAGCGTATGCGTGCCGTTCCAGAAATTCTTCCGTGAATTCCGCTGAACGATCCACACGTTGTTCCATCATCAGCAATGACTGAGCAGCTCGAGATGCAATCTGACCTATCCGAGTGCTGTGCTTGGGGATCACGGTACTGGATTTTCCGGTGCGAAAGTACTCGAAATCAGCGCGAGCTTTTGCGCGTGCGCGATTTTTGGCATCCAGCCGAGCCTGACGGAACTCAGCCACAGTTCGTTGCCAGAGGCTCTTGATTCTTAACGCTTCTTTACGGATTTTATGTCGACAGGTTTGGGGCAATCGGTTGACTCGCAGCAACGTGCGATAAAACCAGCCCAGCCCCTCAGCATGTTTCTGAGCAGCCTGCAAACGCCGTTGAGCTTCCTCTTTCACTTGCGCTGCCGTCAGGGGCACAGGCAACCCATCGGAGTTGTTCTCGTCACTGAACAACGGCACGCCATACCAAACGGTTGCCTGTGGATGCAGGGCATAGGCTTTCAGCAGAGCCGCCTGGACTTCCGCTGGAGGATTGTCGGGAATCTGACTTGGATTGCGAGTCATTTGCATCACGAAGTCGCTTTGGCCATTGAACCAAAGCGAACGCTCAATCAGCCGAACAACACTATACTCATCCACCCAGCCAGAATTTCTCGCGACGATTTTTTCCGTCAATGCAGGATCACGAATCTGATCTCGATTACCGCTGAGAGCCAAAGCGGCCGCCAGCGGCTTAATTGCGTCAGGCTTCAGCAACTCAATCGACTCACGTGCCAGTCCCTGCAGTCCAAACGGCGAATTGTCGTCCAACCCCATGTCGGCGACCAAAGGTAAAGAACGCACGTTCTCCACCTGCAAATCCAAAACCAGTGATGACATGGACTTTTCCCTTCTGAAACGGAATCAATGAACACCTTTACCGGGATGACTCAATTGAAGAACTCGACTTTGGACGAACTGGAGAACGCATTAGTGTTATTTCGGATCTCACGACTTTCAGAAAAAGTTGATGAAGGGCGCATTCGCCTTTGCGAGCACGATTGCGTGCTGTGCCAGATCCGTGAAAGAAGTGACGGCCACGATGCAAGGTTGTGGTTCGAACCGATGTGTGCGATTGATGCAATTCACTGAAAACAAAGAATAGATCAGCTTGCTCAATTTGTTTAGAAAGTTTGCGAACCAGGAGCTTTTGCAGAAAAGTCATCGATCAACCTCTTCGGCAAGTCGCTGGTCGATCGGTCGCGAAGATGGACCCTACCTGAGCCAGATTCCGTCCATCGTTGCCCGTACCGTACACCCGTCGCTCCGTCGACGGGATTGATTTTTCAGATCACGCCGCCCAACGTAGCCCGTGTCTTCTCCGCTGCCGGACTTCCTCCGCCCAGTGATTTAGTCTGACAACCACTCGTCGAATCAACATGCCGACGCACGACAACGCCCCGACAGAGCAAATTCGGCCGAAGTTCGTCATCCGGCAAAGAACGCGAGAAAAAAGTCGCGATTCGCACGCTTTTCCGCGAGCGACTCCCGCCGGAATTTTGGTATCAAGCAGCTGGAAAACGCTGCCTTGCAGCCCAGTCACAAACGATTCCATGTGGAGAACTCGACGATGATTCGACGATTGGCATCCATTTCGGCCACACTTCTCGTAATCTCTGGTTGCGCTGGCCTGGCGTCCACGGGAACGATGTCGAGCAGCTCTCCAGATGAAGCAGTGGTTGCCGATATGGCGATGCTTCACAGGATCGAAAGCAATTTCTATGTTATGGACCCATCAGATTTGCAGATTGAACTCAAGGATCTGCAGGCCGGTCAACAGGTTCGGCTCGTTACGTCCGCTTCGACGGTTGCAGAAATGAAGAACGGCGGCAACACAAGAACGACTGAGTACGTCGGAACGATTGGTGCAATTGACGCTGACAATATCGTGCTCAAGGACGCATCATCGCTTGTGACCAGCGCTGTTATGCGAGGGACGCCGATCTTGAGCCGAGTCCCGTACGTCAGCCGAATGTTCAGAAACTCGGGCGTTGGCAGGGATGTGCAACCCTTGCCTTACGGCGTTACCGTTCCCCGCTCCAAAGTCATTATGGCTCTTGAAGCAGACTCCGAGTTCACAGAGCGAATCGGTGTCGATTTCGACTTCAACGCCGACGCCAATGAATCGGTGCTGAGAGACGAAGTGGATTTTGTGATTCACTAGTGCCGCAAGTCGAAATTGACAGGCCACGATGCTCGAAAACTTCGTAGATTCCCGCAGAATTCAGCGACCCATTCAGTGTGTTTTACGAAGATTTACAGAGAACAGAAAAGCCTTCCCCCGAAGAATACGCGTGATTCACAAGCTCGCGTTTACAATCAGGCTCTCACTGGTTTCCGGAACATTTGCCATTTGGTTTTCTCAACAGTTTCACACGGAGGAATACCAGTTCTTTCACCATTTCGGAACTTTTGCCTGAACTTTGCAAGTTGTCAAAAGATGTAGCTCGACCACCACTTTTCCTGTTGCCAAACACGGCACTCTCATTCATTGGCGTTGTTTATGGACCGCCGAGTCATCGTTGCCTGAGGTATGCGATGAGGTCCAGAATGTCCTCGTGTGACAGAGTGTTCAAAAGTCCTTCCGGCATGAAGGACACTCGGGAAGGTGTTGTGCTCTCCAGGTCGTTGATGCTGAAGCGGACTTCGCTGCCACCGGGATCGTTGGGATTCGTTGCAATCATCACTGTGTCCCCGGCCATGTTGACGGTCCGTCCCGTGTGCGTTCGACCATCTTTCATCAGGTAGGTCTGCAGGCTGAATTGTTCGTTGATCACCTTGCTGGGATTGATGATGTTGTCAAGAACGTCCTGCGCACTGTATCGGCCACCGACGCTTGTCAGGTCCGGTCCACCAAGGCCTCCTTCACCCTGGAAACTGTGACAGACAATGCAGGCCGCAGCGGAGAAGAGCTTACGTCCGTTTTCGATGTTCCGGGACTCTGCCAGGCGTGCTTCCATGGTCGGAATAAGATCGTCCATGTTCCATTTTTGGACAAAGGTTCGTGTGGTCGCGGGAATCACCGCTGGCGGTTTTTGCGAGGATGCGATCAGTTCCGCAAACTTCTGGCGTTCGGGTTCCGTCAGCATTTGAGTCACCGCGTGAATCATCTGGTCGCGTCGTGCTCGAGCTGTGAATCCACCTTTCCAGATCGGCACTCGTTCCATTGCGAGCTTCAGAAACCGCTCACGCAGTTCGGGCGTCCATTCTGGACTCTGATTCAAGCCGGTTAGTGCCTGAACGTAAAGCACCTGCTCTTCCTGTGTTCGGCTTTGTTCGAGCAAGTCCAGGGCTGGCACAATCATCGTGGGACTCTTCAAGGCAGTACACAGAGCGACCAGCTCTTCGTTGACTCGCCGATCCTGTGAGGGAATAGAAGGTTCGAGCTTTGCAACGAGCCTGGCGGACGCGGCTTCGTCGTATCGACCATGTCGAATTGCGGAGACGGTGATGATTCGAAGGTACCAGCTTTGTTCGTCGGTGCTCAGTTTAGAAAAGTCCATGCGATCCATCGCCGTCATCAGCTCTGACTGGATGGAAGTGTCGCCATCAGTCGATCGGGCCAGAGCCAGCATGGCCTGAAGTGCCATGCGAGGATTAGTCTCCTGCAGCGCGCGATGTTTCCATTCGCTGACCGGCTGCCACTCAAGAGCCACTCGCGCGGCACTTCGAATCGC
>JANOZG010000509.1:0-11693 GCA_031429275.1 Planctomycetota bacterium | reverse complement strand
AGCAAAGCTGGCGAATCCTCATGGACAGTCCTCATCGCCTGTACTGGTATTTAGATGACTGAAGCACTCCACGACAACGCGATGCCGCATGAATTCGTCGGTCTTCATTCAGCCGCACGAACAAATTCCTGCTGCGCGTTGCACCCAACGAACTCACAGCCACGCACAACCGGTGCGCCCGCTCCGAGCGGAATCATCGCACCAGTGAAAATCCGAGTGACAACCTGCTGGCCGCTTGATAAACTGTCCGCAGGCCGCCAAGTGAACTCGATTGATTCTGCAAAGTAGCAGCCTGCTCACGAAGCGGAAAAGTTCAACGCGCGATCTATACGTCGGCTAATCGCCAGACGCAGAGATCGCAATTCGTTATGCCGCTTGGCCTTCACATGCCAGTAATTGACACGTCATCGGGTGCCGTGGAATACGTCGAAGCTGGTGCTGGCGTTCCGGTCGTCTATTTTCATGGCACGGGTATTACGTGTGATGGAATGCTTCCAATCGAGGCTCCGCTCGCCGATTCGGGATTTCGTGTCATCATTTTCAATCGGCCTGGCTATGGGCGAACACCGATGGCTCACCACTTCACCGCAACAGCGTGTGCTTCGGTTGCATGCGCCCTGATGGATGCATTGGAGATCGGCACTGCCTGTATCATGGGCTCGTCCGGTGGCGCAGCGTTCGCAACATCGTTTGCAGTTAATTACCCAGAGCGCACCGATTGCTTGATCCTGCTTTGTCCGCAATTGCACCGCTGGTCGGACAAATCATGGCTGCCGGCGCAGAGCCGTTGGACATTGCCACTTCTGCGAAATCGTTGGCTTCGGAAAGTGCTTCTCAATCTCTATGGATTCCAGTTCCGTCGCACGACTGTTGACCAATTCATGAAACTTGAGGCCGGCACTCGCTACGAAGGCGTTCGTGATGATCCGACGGCTCTCCACGTCTGTAAACAATCACGCGACGCGATGGTCAACGGACCGGCGCATCCCGGATTCGAAAATGATATGATCGTATTCACAACCGAAGACATTGTTGTTGAGACGACACGGATCGCATCACCCACCTTGATCTTGCACGATCGTCAAGATCCAATGGCGCCAGTCGCACATGTAGAATGGCTTGCGTCTTTCAATCCCCATTGTCAATGTGTCTCACTACATTCAGCCGGTCATCTTGTTTGGGCTGGTCCGGACGCAGGCTTGATGCACGACACAAGGGTGCGATTCATGACCGAACACGCCAAACGCGCGGCATAACCTCTGTATGTCCTTAGTGACTTCTAAGGACATACAGATGTTACACAGCTTCGACAGCCGTGCTAGCTGAAGCTCAATGCCCTTTGAAGTCATTTTTGATGACATTGACGCGTTGGGTAATTGTGCGTTTCAGATAGAGGATGAACGTTGCCATGGGCCAGGCAGACAAGAGTATTGCGGCAGCCCAGAGCGGAAAAGCAAAGCGAATCTTTTGCGGTGAAGTTGAGATGTGTGAAAAGTAGAAACCATCTTTCATGTTTAGTTTAGAAAATGTCCAGTCGAGTCCTGCGGTGGTAGAATGCAGCAATTCGCAATCCCAACCGGACCACCGAAAATACATGGATTGAGACCATTGCCCGCGAAACGCACTAATCCCCGTTTGGATGCCCGGAATTCGAATGTTGATCGCGTGATACGTTGAGCGAGTAAGCCAGCAAAAGCTGAAGGCGCAAATCGCGCCTACAACTAGGTACCCTTGGAGTACCCGGAAACTGAACCGCAACATCATGGAAGCGAATGCTGACCGCACGTGATACTTCCTTCGTTGCTTCCTGTGTAACTCTGAATTACACCCGCCGCGTGATATTGGCCACGAGGGGCAGAAATACTTAATTCGCGCAGGTCTGTTCCAATATTACACGGCGCGTTCAATACCTAATATCGGACGCGCCACGGATATGACGATATCAACACGTCTGCAGTGCGTCAAATTTGTCGCCTATGGTCTGCGACAATGCTGGTACCTGAATGTGCTCCGACTGTCTGGCAGAGCCACGTACGCGTCGAAGACTTCGGGCAATCCAGTACGAACGAACAGCGTGACATTTGGGGAGGCTGGAGCGGGCGCAGTGGAATCGAACGGGAAGCAGGCGTGACAGGTTGGGGTTCGACAACGGTTAGCACGCCTGACAACATTATTGCTAGAGACGTGTGAGGAAATCGCCGTTCGAGGTGGTTTCGGTGCTTTCCATCTTTCGGATTTATGTCTTGCGCGGTTCAAAACTGCGAATGAATGATCAAGTAAGCCTGCTGAAGAAATATTATCCGAACCCAATTCGTCTCCACTTCGGGACGAAAACCAGCGAAATTGAATGCAAATGAATAGGCTCAATTGCAATGTTCAATTCTGTCGAATAGACTTTGAAAAGCTGGTAAACAGCGTTCATTTAGTGTTCCGCGATCGTGGCGAAATTGGCAGACGCGCTAGCTTCAGGAGCTAGTGAGGTAACACTCATGCAGGTTCGATTCCTGTCGATCGCACTTCGGAAAAACGTCGTAACTTAATCGTTGCGACGTTTTTTCTTGCGCCGATTGCAACCATTCGGACAGATGACCCATGAAAGTGCTTGTCGCAGAAGATGATCGCTTCACTCGCGAGGGACTGGTGGAAGTTCTGCTGGCTGAGGGCTACCGCGTGGTTGCAGCGGTCGATGGCACCGACGCCATTCGCCTGTTTCGCGAACAGTCACCCGACTTCGTCTGCCTGGACATCATGATGCCGGGCCACAGCGGTTATGAAGTTTGCCGAGCCATTCGAGCGATCTCGGCCGATATTCCCATCATCTTCATCAGTGCAAAAGCAGAGGAATTTGACAGGCTGGTCGGCTTCGAAATCGGAGCCGATGATTTTATCGTCAAACCGTTCAGTCTCCGTGAAGTTGTGGCTCGCGTTCAAGCCGTCGCCCGACGTTGCTGTGCCCGCCAGCCGAATATCCCTGCGGAATTCTCTATGGGTGATTTGCGAGTCATCCCTGTGGAACTGCGAGCCCGGCGCGGGGACGAAGTGATTGAACTCAGCCCGCGCGACGTTCGAATCCTGCAGCTGCTACACGAAAACGCTGGCCGCGCGATGGACCGCAATGTGATTTTTCGACATGGCTGGGGCGAGGATTATTTTCCAAACAGCCGCACTCTGGACCAGCACATCTCGCAATTGCGGAAACGCATCGAACCTGATCCCAAAACGCCAACGTTGGTCCAGACGGTCCACGGCGTCGGTTATCGGTATGATCCACCTCTTTCGTGATTATTCTTCGACAAGCATCTCGTACGGAATGATCCGTGGCGTCAACATGATCAGTGTCGCGATTGAATGTTCGTTCTTGTCGTTCCCATCTGCTGAGAACACTCGAGGCACTGCAATGAGCAAGCTCTGATCGCGGGACAGCCGGGCTCTCGAACGAATCAGCGTGCGATTCACGGAAGGAACCTGAACGGTAACGTTTGATTTCGGGTTGTCAGGCAATACAAACGGCAGATTTGCATATCCCACTTCCTGAATCTGCGACAGACTGACGATTGCCTGAAGTTCGGTATCCAATTCTTCTGTAACTTCGGCTTTAAACTCTATCTGAGTTCCCTCGCCGACCATTTCCACCACAGGCTCCATTTCCCCAGCAGTTTTGTCGGCAGTTTCGTCGGCAGTTTTTCCAGCCAGACGTATGTTTGTCACGAATGGGCGTTGTGTAAAGTCGTTTATTGTCGCAACTTGCCCGGTGAAGACAGTAACTTTAGGGGCAAACATGATGTTACTGCAGGCATCTCCCTGGGCCGAAGAAATCAATTCATGGGCTTGCCGATCATTGAGTGTCAAATTGAAGGCGGGGCACGATTGCGTTGTGCTCTGCTGAACATGGAAACTCGGCTCGAAAGGTACATCCGGCCGAAACATAGGTTCAGACTGAATTTGATTTCTGTTTGAGCCACCATTCCTAAGGCCAGAGATGATGTTGTCGTCAAACCAATCAAGATTGTTGATCACCTGATCTGCCACCGTCATCAAGCGGCATTCAATCGTCACCTGGTGCAGACCGCCGCGTTCGACCCCACTGAGAATATTCCGGATGGCCTGCTGCGTCGCGGCGGTGATTTCGACCGTCACTTTGCCGTCTTTGATTTCGGTTCGCTTCGGGACATACATTTGAAAGTGGGCAAGAATCTCATCTTCGCCGTCTGCTTCCGGATGGAGTTTCTGTATGGCAGTGAGGGCATGGCTGACATCAAACGTCACTGTCTCAAGTGGCCCATTGTCCACCGACTCAGGCGCAGCATTGAACTGGCCGGACGCAAACACCGGCAGTTGGATTTCCGGCCGCTGAGAGACGGCAGCAACATTCGCTTCGGTCAGCCCGGTGACTGCAGCCGCAAGCACGATCAAAGCAGCTACATATTGCAGCCCACGCGATCGGTGTTGATGAGCGTCCAGCATCACGATTCTTTTCTTTAGACTTTTATCGGCGGCCATGAAAATCAGCCCCACAGTCGCGGTGTCCCTCGTTTTCAATGCGAGTGAAGCATACTGCACGAGCATTCGGCCGTAGTCCGCAACGGAACGCTCGCGCATGTGCTGCACTACGATCTCATCTGCAGCCAGTTCCATACAGCCTCGCAGGCGAGACACTGTCAGCCACGCCAGCGGATTGAACCAATGGATTGCTCGTACAAAAACGGCGATCGCCAGAACCAGGGGATCGCGCCGACGGACGTGCCCCAGTTCATGCAGCAGTACCCATTTCAGTTGATCGGCAGTTAATTGTTGAATGCCGTCGGACGGGATACAGACAACGGGTTTGAACAGGCCAAAGACGGCCGGAACAGACAGCCCTGGAACTTCCTTCAACTTCGGACGTCGTCCAATTCTCAGTTCATCGCAAACCCGCAGGACGAGATCGATGACGGACTGGTCCGTGATTTCGGAGCAGCGTCTCAGGCGCAACAAAAATCGGAGGTATGTGCTCAGACTGCGGCAGATTAAAAATGTCGCAATAATCAACCATATCGAAAGAACCGCATACGTGGGATCCCAATCAAAGCTGGAATCAGCAGCATCGGATTGCGATGGCTCTAAATTATACACCTCAGCTCCACTGGCAATCCATTCCTTGTTTTCTTCCGGCGGTAGTTGAACGAACTCCGGTGGATCACTGATGGCAACTTCCGCATTCGACTCATCTAACATCCAATGTTCGGCCAGCCGATCGATATGCGGATGTATACTCAGATCGAATGGCACGGAATACGGTACCATCAGCCGCACAACAACCAGCATCCACAGAAAACAGTGATAACGAGCCGCTATGCGACGGCGAGTCAGCAACTGAAAAATCATTGCTGCACAAAATAGCGGCAATGATCGCCATGCCGCCATACAGACCGGAAACAATGCACGTTCGGCCACGAGTTCAAAAAACGAGTCGATCATTCCGTTGATCCTTTTCTCTTATCGATCCATCGAATCCAGAAGTTTCTTTAGTTCATCGATCTGACCTGGCGTGAGTTTTGAAGACTCCACCAAATGCAGCAACGCAGGTGCAGGGTCACCGCCGAACACGCGATCGAGGAACGAGCGACTCGCCTGTTTGACGCAGTCCGCACGTTTTACGCGGCATGAATAGATGTATTTTTTCCCGGATGACGTTGTTTTCAGAGCACCCTTCTTCACGAGACGGTGCAACATTGTCTTGATCGTGGCGGGAGACCACGCATTATCTGCAGCAAGTCGTTCAATGACCTCACTGGCTTCGGTTGGCTGTGATTCCCAGATCAGGTTCATCACAGTCCATTCCGCATCGGAAATCTGCATATGCCACCTCGTTCGTTTACATGTGTAATCAATGTAAACACAAAGGGAGAATAAGGTAAAGAGCAGATTTCTGGTCCGAGGCGTGAGGTCACGAAATGGTAACCCAGCTAACAACACAAAGCCGGAATCAGCATTTGGGACCTGGAGGTTGATAGTCGCCGCAAAGAGCAACGTGAAAGCGTACTACGAACTCATCGCACCACTTTGGGTGACCGTCGAGCCATCGCGGCGTTTGGTGATTCCGCCGTCATCGATGACTCGTGACGTGATGGATGAGCCTTCGTTGATGCTCAAGACCATGTTGTGACTTTTTGGTGGCTGTGGAAGTTCCATGTGAATTTCCTGCACCGCTCGAATTGAATGAGCGGAATGTACGTAGCCGCGAACAGACTGCACCACCCATTTAGAAACAGCGCCGCGTGTGGTATGCACTGCCGTCTGTCGATCGGGCATGGCCAATAACGCGAAGAATCGCATACAGCCGGATGCCACGAACAACGTCAGATAGGCATCCATCCCGCGTCCGAGTGCATTTAAGATTACGCCGCCAATCACAGTTCCCAGAACCATCGCGGCTGAGTTGCCAAGGTTATACAACGTTAGCACGGCGACGCGGCGTTCACCAGGAATCTGTCGGAAGAACTGCAGCAGCATCGCCAGTTCGTAACAGCCCCAGACCAGGCCGCTCACGATCTGAATGCTCGCCAGCCAGAAGATATTCTGCGAAAAGAACCACATAGCGCTGACCGGAACAATCCCGATGCTGCCAACCCACAACAATCGATCTGATCCGAAACGATTTGCAAATCGACCCGCCCATGGAAGCGAAATCATCTTGCCGATAAAGCCCAGTGACAACAGCCCCATGTATTCCATCCAGGACAACTTCAGAATGCGAAGCATATACGGATTGAAGTACGGTCCAGACACATGCACAGCCGTTTGTACAGCCATCAGGAACAGCACAAGGCGTCCAGCGGATCCCGGTTGTTTGATTGTCTGAATAACAGCCGCGAAACGCTCTTTCGCTGATACGATTCTGGGCGCGTCTTCTTCTTCGGCCATGATGCTGTTCTGTTCGTTCGCTGTATCGCGAGGAAAGTAACTGACTCCGCCAGTTGTCGCATGTTCTGTCTGTCGCGCCAACATTCCAGCAGACACGAACCTGCCAATCGCACCGATTCCGAACAAGACGGCAAACACTGCCACGGTCATTTCATGAGCAACAGACCAACGCAGAAATAGTCCGCCAGAGATCAATCCCAGCAACACCCCGACATGACACATTCGACTTCGTCGCGCAAAGAAGCCGCTGCGGATTTTTTGCGGTACCAGATACTCGACCCACGTATTCCATGCCGGACCAGTGGACAACCCGGCTGCCCAATACAAAGTCGCCGGAACGAACACGGCCCACGCCGGAACATGCGGCATCAAGGCCATGCACATCAGAACCAGCATGCTGCTGGCCTGAATCGAAGCTGTCATCACGACGAATCGACGATACGACTTCAGTCTCTGCAGCGCCAGCGGTGCCAGAAGCTGCAGGATACTTCCCAGCAATACGGGCACAGTTGCGATCAGTGCGGCGTTGAGTTCTCCCAAACCGCGCGCCAGCACAAACGCAGGGATGTAGGTTTCCGCGATGCCGACCATGACACTGAACGAAAATCCGTCCGCGTTCATCGCCTTGAGATTGCGTCGAAGCGTTTTTCGGCGGGGAACAATTTGCGCCTGCATGATCATCGGAGCACGACGCTCCGGTTTTCCGGAGCTGCCATAATTCAACGCGAAAACACGCGTCCTGTGTGTGGTTGACTTCTTGCTGTGTTGCGAACATTCGCCTGCGGAAGCCTGCTGATCGCATTCGTATCCGAAAACCAGAATACGAGCAACGACTTTTCGACGACTTTCCGGGCTGCCGGGCCATCCCAAAGTAGTTTTCCGCAATTCGACAATTTCTGATTGCCGGTGAACCTGACCCGGAAGCAGAAACTGCAGATTCGCAAGGCAGACTTCCTGCCTGCCGTGTGGCCAAGCGTTGCGGCTGAGGTTAAGCTTATCCCACGTCCGTCAGCCACTTTCGCAGGAACACTCTCATTCGCAGCGCCATCCCAGACGTCTTTCGCAACACTTCCACAGACTCCATCGCTCGCACCGATGTGGAACGCGTGCCGTTTCGCGATGCGCTGAAGTATGGAAATCTGCCGCTGGTGAGTCGCTATCTGCTGTCGCCGCTGGCGGGATTTACAACACTTCCGTTTCGTCGCATCGTGCGGCGAATTGGCGGTGTCGGGTTGGCGACGACCGATCTCGTCAATTCGCGGGCTCTGCTGAGTCGCAATGAACGCACGATGCAGATGGTGGAAACGCATCCGGAAGATCGTCCGTTCGCCGTTCAGATTTTCGGCAGCGAGCCCGATGTGATGGCTGACGCTGCCAGAATGCTGTTTGAACATGGTGTTGATACGATCGACATCAACATGGGATGCCCCGTGAATCGAATCGCGGGAGCCGGGGCAGGAGCCGGGATGATGTGCAACACCGACGGCACTCTCAAGCTGGTGCAAGCGGTCGTCGAAGCCGTGCCGATTCCGATCAGTGTCAAGATGCGACTCGGCTGGGACAGCGAGAGTCTGACGGCCCCTTTCTTCGCGCGGCAGTTTGAACAGGTTGGTGTGGCGGCGGTTGCCATTCACGGCCGCACGCGGGAGCAGGGTTTTGGTGGAAGCGTATCTCTGCCCGGAATTCGTGCCGTTGTCGAAGCCGTTCAAAAAATCCCGATCATTGGTAACGGCGATATTCGCAACGTGGCTGACGCTGCAAGAATGTTGAAAGAAACCGGCTGCCACGGGATTTCGATTGGTCGTGCGGCATTAGCCAATCCATGGATCTTTCGACAACTTGTCGAATGGGAACAGACAGGAAGTTTCTCACCAGCGGGTACGTTCGACGAGCGACTGGAACTCATGTTGCAGCAATTCACGTGTCTGGAAGAACGTCACGGCAGCGACCGAGCCATCATCCTGTTTCGCAAGATGGCTCACTGGTATTTGAAGGGCATGCGAATTCGTAAGCAGCAGCGAGGCGATTTTCAAAAGGTCCGTACGAAAGCAGAAATGGAAATGGCGATCGCGGAAATTCGCCACGCCGGCCCTGTGGATGGCAATCGCACGGGTGTGCTGACCGACGTGCAGATTCCAGTACCCAGCGGACCGGTTGATAAGTGGTGAAACTACTGTAAACATTCTCCATGGATTACTTTTCTGCGGTCGTTTTTCTGCGATCAATTGTGTTTGCGTGACAGCAACGGTGGTGTTCCGGCTCGTGTATGAGGACAGAAAAATAGAGGCAGGAAAATGAATCGCAAGATGTTGCCGAAGACAGTCTTATTTTTCTGTCTCCGTTTTTCTGCCTGTATCTGCGTTTCCATCGCGACAACCACAGTGCTGGCTGATGACAAAGAGTCAAAGGCTCCCTTTGTTTCAGGTTTTGATCGTTTTGGGCGACATGGTGATATTGAGGAAGTCTCTGCCGGGCTGCTGCTGCTGACCGAACTCAGTTGCACGGCGTGCCATCAAGCCGACGATGCAGCGCTGAGTCCGAAACGCGGGCCAGTTCTGGATGGAGCAGGCAGTCGATTGCAATCGGAGTGGATTCGATCATTTCTGCTGTCGCCAGCGACGACGAAACACGGCACTGTCATGCCTGATATGCTGGCGACGGTTCCCGCGGAGGATCGCGAATCGACTGCGGATGCAATCACGGCTTTTCTGGTTTCTCTGAAAGCACCGTTTCCAGAAATCAAGGCCACGGGGCTCAACCCGGTACCAATGGAATTCTGGAATCGTGGCAACGTTGCAAATGGTCGACGACTGTATCACCAGATCGGCTGTGTCGCGTGTCACGAGCCAGACGCGGAGTACGAAGTTACGGCTGTGAAAGCATCACCGCTGGACGATCTGCTCGAACAACTCGACGCAGATGAACTCAGAGAAATGGGATTATCATCCGCCGCTCGCAAAGTGAACTCCGTACCTCATTCGAAGTTAACAGCAAAATACATACATCAATCGCTCACGTACTTTTTGTTGAATCCCGAACACACACGACCCAGCGGTCGCATGCCGAATTTTAGTCTGTCGGCGGTTGATGCAGCTGACATCGCGGCGTGGTTGCTGCGTGATGAGGCAGCGTCTGAAAGTGCATCGAACACATTGCAGGAAACCAACGCCTCGCTGATAACGCAAGGCCGCCAGTTGTTTTCGGATCTGAATTGCGCGAACTGCCATGCGATTCAAAACACGAAAGCAACGGTATTTGCTAAACCACTGGCTGACTTGGATTCTGCGTCAAAACAGACATGCTGGACCGTAGGACGGGTCTCCAGACCCGTCCAGATGAAGACGGACAGGAAGCCCCGTCCTGCGTCAATGCAACCAACCTGGACTTTTGATTCCACACAAACGACCGCAATCGAAGCTGCGATACTGTCGCTGAAGAATCCGGCCACAACAACAAACCACGACGAACTCTCGTTTCAACTTCTTCAGCAAAACTGTTACGCCTGCCATGACCGAAATCAACTCGGCGGCATTGGGCGAAACCGCAAGCCTTACTGTGAAACCGTCGGTCATATCGATATCGGAGACGAAGGTCGATTACCGCCGACACTGAACGGCGTTGGGAAGAAGCTCGTCACAGTATGGATCAATAGTGTGCTCACAGGCAAAGGCAGCGTGCGTCCGTTCATGACCGTCCGCATGCCCGTTTTTCCGGTGGACATCACAAAGCCGTTGCCCGCGATGTTTGCAAAAGCGGATGCCGCTGCAACCAAGCCGCCTGATGCGGCCGGCGCGTTCACACAGTCCGACACAAAGACACTGCTTGAAGCGGGACGGCAGTTGATGGGCACGGGATGCGTGCAGTGTCATGTTTTCAAGGGCGAATCGCTGCCTGGCGTCGCAGGGATTGATCTGGAAGGAGTCACCAGTCGCATTCAGGAGGCATGGCTGCACGACTTTTTAAAGGATCCTGGTTCGCTGAAAGAACGCACGCGCATGCCGACGTTCTTTCCAAACGGACAGAGTCAGAATCGTGAAATTCTGAATGGCGACGTCGAATTGCAACTTGCCGCGATGCATGCGTATCTCAGGGATCTGAGCAATCAGCCACTGCCCGAGAAAATTCAACACGTTCGTGATCAAAACTATGAACTCACGCCAACCGATCGTCCCATCGTGCTTCGCACCTTCATGCCTGTCACCGGAACGCATGCTATTGCCGTTGGTTTTCCACAGCATGTCCACTTCGCCTTCGACGCGAACGAAATCTCGCTGTCGCAGGCCTGGCGAGGCCGCTTTCTGGACGCTGAAGGTACTTGGTTCATCCGCTTCGCTCCGCCAGCCGATCCTCTCGGCGACGAAAGAATCACATTTCCACCCGGAATCGCAGTCGCAGCGCTAGCTGACAAAACATCTCCCTGGCCGACGGACGCCGCGTCCGCTGGAGCCAAATTCCGAGGCTATCGATTGGATCCTCAGGGCGTGCCAGCGTTTCTCTATACTGTTCACGGTGTCGATGTTGAAGACCGCATTGAGCCGGATGAAGATCGTGGTCTGCGTCGCACGATCGCGATTCAATCCAGCTCGGACTTGAAAACAACTGGACAACTTTGGCTACGGGCCCACGCAGGGAAGAGTCTGAGACAAAAGTCAAAAGAGGCGTACGTAAACGAATCTGGCATGATCGTGACAGTCGTGCAGCTCAACGGCCGTGGAGAATTACGCACCGGAAATGAAGAGTCCGACTGGATTATGGCGATCCCTTTGGCAGGGGACGTCTCAATCCTGCTG
>JANOZG010000508.1:0-10300 GCA_031429275.1 Planctomycetota bacterium | reverse complement strand
CCAGATCGAGCTTCCTGGCTTTCGAACGTACCGATGCGAAACCACCATTGTTTGCTAAGGACAGTATGCCGAAGAATTCCATTGTCTTCGCATCGGTGATCTTGAATTTGCCTTCGGAGACGCCGCCCATCACTCCATCGTTGACCGCCTGCCACTCTTTGCCAGCATCGACTCCAGTGAAGTCGAACAACGGTATCAATGTGTCGTCAGCCATCGTCGTTGGTACCATCAACAGGGCCAAACAGCCCGACAGGTAAGCAAGTTTCATTCGACACACACTCCTGAAGATTTTAGCGAAGCCAAATTATGTTCGTATCTTACGATTACTGATTGCCCATTCAAACAAAGCATCGCATTTCTGCTCCATCACGCCGCCGATCAGTGTGCATTTCCATGCTGGACTGCGAAGAACGACTTCTTCCGCCAGAATGTCGATCTGTCGCCATCCCAATCTTTGCAGAGAGCGAATCGACGTGCCGAAGACAACTGTTTCGATCCCGGTCCATAAGATCGCTCCCTGGCACATCGGACACGGCTCGGCAGTCGTGTATAAGATCAGGCTCTTCCCCTTGAAACAGACACCGGATGACGCCAGCCCGTTGATGGCGTCGATTTCGCCGTGCCAAGTCGGGTTGACTGAAGTCTTGTTCCAACCCTCAGACAGTATCGTGCCGCTATCTCGGTTCACGATGACGGCACCAAAGGGGAGGTCTGGGACTTTGCCTGCCAATTCAATGGCCCGACACATATAGCGTTCATGATGGAGTTCGCTCATTAAGCTCTGCTTTCAATTTCCTTTCGACACTCCGGGCACGTGTGAAAGCGGGTTCCCGTGCAGCAGACAAGATGCTCGTAGCACAATTTCGTCTTGCCACACTCCCAGCATTGAGCCACAACCATCTCTGGCTGCTCCTGCGGCAGTGTTCCACTTTCAAAAGTGTCCATGACATGTCCTTCGTGATTGTAAGATTTGTTCAACCCGTGATCTGGCTAATTTCAGGAAGGGGTGAGGTCAAATTGACGGCTCGAAATATCGCCGCCGCAGAGTCCCGTCCGAATCGTTTCTGCGCACGACGAACCAGCGGATAACCCAGTCGTGTTAAGAAGTGGTTGAGCCGGGAGAACGCAAGAATGTCATACCACACGGTGTTGGTGCCTTGGTCCCACTCAATCTGGAATAGTTCCTCACCACTTTCAACGTGGCCGGGCAACGTGCCGTATGCGAACCCAAACTTACTGATCGGACCTGACTCATCCACAATGTACACAATCCGGCAACAGTTGAGCGTCCAAAGCCCAGCGGTCCATGCCATGATCGCCACGATTTGGCCTGCCTGAATCGGCGTGTCAAGCGACGAAAGTTCCACCCAACCCAATCGAAAGTGTTCCCATCTCTGCAAGGCGGCTTTGGCTGCAAGAAAAATCGACTCACCGCTGCCAAGCATGATCCGGGTACGATCTGTGACGTAATCAGCAGGCGGAGAAGTCGCTGTTGCTCCGACTGCCAGGTAGCTGAAGTCCAGCAACGCCTGTTTTTTCAGAAAACGGCGAATGGAGTTAACGGGTGGCTTTCGCAACGAAAACATTCATTTCCTCGATCTCTTCCCACAGACGCACCCATTGTCTCTCAGTCAACAGCCCGAATACCGGCCGTTTTCGTCAACCGCAAGATGCAGCGAATTCCAACCGACAGTTTGGACGAATACGTGGCAGACAGAGTCAGGCCGTTCAAAAATGCTTTTCAGGCTGGATACCCCGCTTCAATGCATCATGCGAAACCAGAATCACGAGGACAAAAAAAAGTCATTTTTTAGAGCATGAAAAATCGTCGTGAAGCCCCTGTAGACAGGTGTGCCAGTGGGCCCTAACCACTCTCCCCAAGTGGCGAACGCGCCAAGTTTGAAAATTGATTGCGGAGTAAAACGGGCATAAGCAGCCCATTCGAGCCGAGCTTGATTCGCGCGGAAGCTACGACTTGCGGCGTTTTGGAATTCGATTCTTCTCGTCGACGTGCACAAGCTTTGGAACGTGCTTCTGACGTTCCTCATCCGAGTATTGAGCATAGCTGCAGACGATAACAAGGTCACCTACCTGCACAAGTCTCGCCGCAGCGCCGTTGAGGCAGACAACGCCCGAGCCGCGTTCGCCGCTGATCGCATATGTCGTCAATCGATTGCCATTGTTGATGTCGTAGACGTCAACCTGCTCCCATTCAACAATGTCGCTTCCCTCCATCAGCAATGGGTCCAGTGTAATGCTCCCCTCGTAGTGCAGGCTGGCATCCGTGACCGTCGCACGATGAATTTTTGATTTGAGCAGCATTCGGTTCATCGCTGGATCAAGCTCTCAGTTTCGCAGTCAGTTGAGATTCGCAGCTGGCGATCACATTCTTTACCACCGCATCGACTTCTTCTGTCGTCAATGTACGGTCTGCCGCCATGAAGCGGCATGTAATCAGATACGACTTATGATCGGCATCGATCTGTTTGCCGCGGTACTGTCCACCAAACGAAGTTCCGAGCAATAGTGAGCCCGCCGATTTGGACACAGTTTCCGACAACTGAGCCCACGATATTGACTCCGGAAGCACGAAATTCAGATCTCGGGAAATTGACGGGAAACGCGGCAGTGGTGTGTACGAACGGCGAACTTCGAAGAGTTCTTCAATCAGCGGCAGTCGTAGCTCAGCAATGCAAACTGCATCCTGTAGATCACTCTGATTCAGCACTTCACGACTGAGTTCCCCAAGCCAGCCCCAGGGATTTCCGTTGAGAAGGACAATCGCCCCGCGCCCCGATGTGTATTCCGGATGTGGCGCTGGTTCTGTCGTCAGGATCGCATGAGGTGCCAATTCTGCGGCAAGTGCGGCCACAACTCCGGACAATTGCGAGAAGGACCGGCCGGACACAATGCCAATCGTCAGTGGTTCTGCTTGTTGTTCTGGCTGACCGAGGCCGGCTGTGAGATACACGCGAGCCACTTCGAACAGTTCTGCATTTGCGTAGCCGTGCCGTTCGTTCTGACGTCGGCAGGCTAACAGGCTCGGAATCAGACTCTGTCGCAATTGGTTTTCGTGACTGCGGCTGGAATGATTCACGGCAACCGGTGAAATATCTCCGGCCGGCCGAAACATCTGACGCTGCTGTTCGCTGACAAAAGACAACGTCAGTGCCTCTGACAAGCCGCTGGAAACAAGCTGCGTGCGGACTGCATCAATCACACGCTCTCGCAATGTTCTGGCCGTGGCAACAACCGGCAAAGTCGCGTCAATCGGAATATGCTCGTAGCCATGAATCCGCGCGACTTCTTCGATGAGATCGACTTCTCGCAGCAGGTCTGGTCGCCAGCTTGGCGGTTCGAAGGTGGCGGAGTCTGATTTGCGAGCCACACTCTTCAGTCCGAGTTGTTGCAGGATTCGAACACATTCGTCAGCAGCAATTTCAATTCCCAGCAGACGACTCACCTGTGCAAATCGGAGCGTAATGGGATCACGACCTGTCGACACGGAGTCTCCGGCAACAACAGATCCTTTCATCAGCGTTCCGCCAGCAACTTTCAGAATCAATTCACAGCATCGGCGTGAGGCCCAGTCGAGCCACTTGCGATCGATTTTGCGTTCGAAGCGATATGACGAAGGGCTATGCAATTTCAATAACCGTGCAGTCGCACGGACTGAGAGCGATGCAAATGAAGCGGCTTCAATCAGAACGTCTGTTGTCGAATCAGAAATCTCGGTATCGAAGCCGCCCATGACGCCGGCCACAGCCACTGGGCGATCAGCATCGGCGATCACGCACATGTCGTCCGTCAATGCATATGCACGCTGATCAATGGCTGTGATTGTTTCGCCCTTTTTCGCCCGACGAACGACAATCTTCTGACCGTGGAGTTTACTAAGGTCAAAGGCATGCAGCGGCTGACCGCATTCCATCATCACAAAGTTTGTAACATCAACGACGTTGTTGACGGAGTTAATGCCGACGGATGCCAGCCGATCTTTTAGCCAGATTGGACTGGGACCAATTTTAACTCCTCGAATCACACGTCCGTGATACTCCGGACACAGATCGAGGCATTCGATCGAAATCGCAGCCGCAGTCGCAGCCTCCACGCCGGATTCAACAACTTCGACCGTCGGAATCGCCATC
Organism: Planctomycetota bacterium; assembly: GCA_031429275.1. Lineage (GTDB taxonomy): Bacteria > Planctomycetota > Planctomycetia > Planctomycetales > Planctomycetaceae > SXXK01. Next base: position 6,152 of record JANOZG010000508.1, on the reverse strand, counting down.
GTGCGGCCGAACAGGACCGATATTTCGCGAGCAACGCCGATATGTCCAAGGCAATCTGGTCGATTGCTGGTGACTTCAATGTCAATAGCGACGTCTGGTTTTGAGAGTCCAGCATAGACGTCGTGGAACTCTTCCAGGTTGAGTCCCGACATGGTCAGCCGATGAGTCAGTTCTTCAACGCTTTGCGGCAATGGCACATATTCTGCCAACCAGTTCTTGCTTACAATCATGACTCAATACACTGCCACTAATAAACGTTCAGATTTCGCTAGCCAGGTTGGGCATTGCAGAAGCCGTGACCTGCAAGGCCACAATTGCGGATTCTGCCCAGCGTATCCCGAGGGCTGGCAGTGTAGCCAAATCGGCGAACCAGGTGAAGTATTGATTTGCGGCCGATTTCAGCCGACATCCACTTCGTGGATCTCAATGAATTTGTTTAATTTCGTGATGGCCAGGACTTCGCGGAGATCCTTGCCGGGATTAAACACCTGCACGGTCAAAGGCAGATCCGGGATTCGGGTTAGCGAAACGAGCAATCCCAACATGCCGCTTGGCACAAGGCGAACCCCCGTCACGTCTAAGGCCACAATTGAAGAATTGTGGGCTTTTAGAAGTTCCAGAATTGCAAGACGATAGTGGGCAACATTGAATTCCGAAGGCAAGTCCTTACCTCCGAAACCCAGCACTGTGACGGGGCCTACGCTGTAGACTTTCAACAATCCGTCTTCGGTCAGTGGAAACTGAGCCGCAAAATCTTCCGCTGCCAAAGGAGCTTTATCGTCGTTAGTCGTCATCGGTTTTACTCTCGGGAGTTCAGAGAATTCACCTCAGCAGTCTAACGGATCTCTTGATTAGACACCAAACGTCACAGCTGAAAAGTGGAAAATTGCCATCCGAACTTACTGAAAACTGAGTTTGTTTGCCCCAGAAACGGGGAATTCACATTCGACGACATTCGATGACGAAATGCCGATTTGAAAACTGAAAATGGATGGTATGTTGTTTCTTTCGTCGCCATTAGAATCTGCGGCACGGGCCGCAGGGCTGATCTATTTCTGAAAAACCGCCCTTCTTGTTGGGCCTCCGCAGCTTGTCAGCCACTGGTTCCACCGACGCCCCAAAGATATTAATTCACTCTGAAAACTCGACCATTGCATCCCAATCAACAAACCGCTGAATCACCTCGCACGCTAAAATTCGTTTCCGATCGCTTGTTGGCAGAACTCAGTTCTCAGCTGCGAGGCCCCAATGTGCTGGTCATACTCATGCACGGCACGACGCTGGCATCGGCGTTGCGTGAGCTAAGACCGGATTTGAACTTTACGTTCTTCACAACAGAGCATTTTTTCTATCGAACGCTTCAGGCATTTCATGCAGATTCGATCGTCAGTTCAGACAAAATCAAGATTGTCTGTGCCGCCGATCTGCCTGAAGAGGAATTTGACGAAGTCGTCTTTCCAACATTGGCGGGTGATTCTTCTGAACTGGCTCAGGACTTAATGCAGGCCGCCCATCAGCGACTTCGATCGGGAGGCCGTCTTTTTGCTTCGACAAATAATCCTAAAGATCGTTGGGTTCAGAGCCAGCTAAAAACGCTCTTCAGCAAGGTTGATGCTCAGAAGCATAAACAAGGCACGTCGTGCATCGCCACGAAATCAAATTCACTGAAGAAAGAAAAAGGCTTCCGAGCTCGATTTGCGTTTCGTCAGGGTGAACGACTTGCATATGTCGAAAGTCGCCCCGGTGTCTTCTGTCATCGACGTGTCGACGCTGGCGGACGGGCACTCATTCGATCGATCGAACTTCTCAAAGGCAAAGACGGTCAGGCTGAATTTGTTCCTCAGAGAATCGTCGATATGGGGTGCGGCGCGGGACCGGTGGCAGTGGCGGCAGCCATTGAATACCCAACAGCCGTCATCCTGGGTGTTGATAGTGATGCCCGAGCGATTGAGTGTACACAACGATCCGCAGGGCTCAACGAAATCACTTCGATCCAGACATTGCTGACATCCGACGGCGTATTACCGGAACCGGGCACGTGGGACCTGCTTCTCGGCAATCCACCATACTATTCCGATTTCAGAATTTCCGAACTCTTCATGCAGGCCGCCAGAACAGGACTTCGCGAAGGGGGACGAATTCATATCGTCACTAAACTGCTGGAATGGCATCAAGCTCGCATGGAGCAATTGTTTGCCGACGTGACGCAGCACGTGATCAGTGAATATACGGTCTTCACCGCAGTGGCGAAAAATAAGCCAGGATCAAAGACTCGCCGATAATTGCTGGTCAGAATTTTCCAGTCGCTGGCACAGCAGCTGAATTTCGTCCAGTGCAGAGCGTCTGCGCCGAGTGTCTTCTTTTTCTGGTTCGCGCATTTCAAGCAGTAATGAACTGCGGACGTAGCGGAGGCCACGCAGTAAAACATCGCGCTCGTGGGATGAAACTTCGATTTGCAACATTCCGTTTGACACGTCGACGGCTCCAAATCTTCAATCGTCGAAAACTTCGGATGCCTCCTGAATCCGAAATCGACCTCATAATCGATGCCGCCAGCAGTGAATCACCACCGACTGCAATTCGCCCGGCCCATTCATGGCCAGCAACCATGCAAGTGTACGCCTCAAAATCCCGTTGCTCAAGCGCTCAATGGAAATGCTGACGATTGAGCGGAAATATTCTGGCCACCCGTGCTGCCAAGGTAACTCTGGAATTTCATCTGGTTCCGGAGGTTACTGCGGACAGGGCAAAGCCTGTGGTGGACTTGAATCGAAAGTTCTAAAATAAGGACATTTCAGCAAAACCCCCTCAAGTTTTTGAGGCAGCTCGCAATGCACCCTGACGATAAGCTTCCGCCATTGCTTTAGGAATTTCGGATTCGGAGAGTACGACTTCGGCCTGATTTTCCTGCGTCAATGCCCTCATTTCCTGTTCTGAGGCAACAGCCGCCGCGCGACGTTCTTCAGCATGAGCCCGTGCAATTCGCATGTCTGCTTCGGCCTGATCTGCCTGCAGCCGAGCGCCCACGTTGTCACCGATGTCAATATCAGCGATGTCAATCGAAACGATTTCATACGCCGTCTGCGAATCTAGTCCTTTGGCCAAAACCGCGCGAGCAATCAACATGGGATTGGCAAGAACTTCCTTGTGACTCGCACAGGATCCGATGGCCGACACAATTCCTTCGCCAACTCGAGCGATAATCGTTTCTTCAGTGGCACCGCCAATCAACTGCTGAATATTGGTACGCACGGTGACTCGTGCTTTGGCTTTTAGCTGAATGCCGTCGCGAGCGACACCGTCCAATGTCGGGCGAGCAGAGCGCGTTGGGTCTGGACAGTCGATCACTTTTGTTTTAACGCTGGTCTGAACCGCTTCAAGAACATTTCGCCCGGCAAGGTCAATGGCAGATGCCGTCTTCCAGTCCAGATCAATCTGAGCGCGGTGCGCTGCAATCAAAGCTCGGATGACCAAAGGCACGTTACCACCTGCCAGGTAGTGCGATTCCATGGCGTTGGTTGTAATATCATCCAGACCGGCCTGGACCGACATGATGCGTGAATCAACAATTAACTGCGGATTAACTTTCTTCAGCTTCATCACAACCATTTGTAAGGGACCGATGCCGGCGCCCGACATGAATGCTCGAAACCAAAGCGACGCGACCGATGCAAAGACGCCCAAAAATACGAGCATCAGAATTCCAAAAATAACAGCCACGCCGCCCATCAGCATTGTCGTGAATTCAACCTTCGCGAATGTTGGAGTCAGAACGGTGATGTTAAGATGGTGCATGATGATTTTCTTTCTAAAACTCAGAACTCGTCAGCGTCGATGTACTTTGGCGCGGGGATGTAAATCCCCTGATTGTGCCAGGAAGACTTCGGTATGAACGCCTCCCGTCTGCCAGCATCAACCGGAACCGAAGTATAATTGGCTTTGCGGGGTTTTCGCAATCGAGTGGGTTTGACTGGCATGCAGCGCCGTTGCCTGCCTATCATCCGCCTTCAGAAATGAACGAACGTTGCCGAAAAGGTGACGGATCAAAATCATTGGCAAAAATCGACTGTCTTAATTCTTGCACTCCAGGAGACCATATTGTGAGTATCGACGCCCGCCTGATTCATCTGGGAATTCAGTTGCCTCCCACGCCGGCACCGGGCGGGATTTATACACCTGTTGTGGTGGTGGATAAAATGGCTTACGTTTCTGGACAAGTGCCGTATGGCCCGGACGGAAAACTGGTGACCGGCCGCATTGGTGCGGAAATGACCGAAGAAGAAGGAGCCGCCGCCGCTCGAGTTGTCGCCCTCACAATGCTGGCCACGATCAAGGCATCACTGGGCAGTCTTGATCGAGTGAAGCGAGTGGTGAAAGTTCTGGGCTTTGTCAATTGCACGCCCGATTTTCAGAAGCATCCTGCGGTGATGAACGGTTTCAGCAACACGATGATCGAAGTTTTCGGCGACGCTGGCCGCGCGGCTCGCAGCGCCGTTGGTATGGGCTCACTGCCGTACAATGTTCCCGTGGAAGTGGAAGCCGTGCTGGAGCTGCATTCATAGGCAACCAGCGCTTCGTCATCGTCTGATTTGGGTGTGGCAAGGGGTGGAGAGTGGTAGCCCGAAACCCCGGGGCTCCTTCGCTCTGCTCGGTCCAGCCCCGGCCACCCAACACCAATTTCTGATTGTGACCCTGCGCCAGGTCGTGCGGCGGTCAATTGTCGATCCTGGATCACTCAGTATGGCGGCAGTATTCGACGGAAACCGTGAGTCAGCACGATGATCGCAAACAACAGATTTCGCGTTAAAACAGCCACAAGATTCAGCGACATGGGTTTCCGTCTTGTTTGTTCGCGCACCGATTCGTTGAGCTGACATCCCAACTGTCGCACCCAATTCACGGAACGTGGCCAGTCGCAGATTCCGGAGATCCAATCCTGCGGGATGCTGGCTTCACCAGTCGCAGTGCCAACGATGCCCCCAACAATGGCAGCTGTGGTGTCCGCATCTCCGCCGCATGCAATCACAGACGTCACACCTGCACGATAATCCCGGGGATGCGTGAGCCATGCGTGGATGACCACCGGAACGGTCCTGTAGACATAGCCGGACACTCCATTTTCATGGCCATTGTTTGCAGCGTAAACGGACGTCGCTTCTTTCGCTGACACACTATGAACAACTTGACGCAGCAGGCAGATGAGTTCGTCGCCATTCGTACCGATGATTTCCGCAAGCTGATCAACAAATTGTTGACCATCGATCGCAGCATTCTGCTTTGCACAAAATGCGGCAAGAGCAACTGCAATCGCGCCGAATTCCGCTTTGGGATCGGAATGTGTCACGCGTGTTGAAGCCTTCACGAAAGAGACCATCATTTCAACGTCTTCAAAAACTGCTCCAAAGATTGCCGATCGCATCGCTGGTCCGTTGCCAGCCGAATAGACGCCACTGGAACGGGGCGAGTATCCAATCCACAACTTCAGACATGCCCGAAGCGTGGCGAAGCCAATGCCAGCCGGACATGCAATGAGCCACCAGCGAAGTTTGCGTGCAAAGTCGGTTGTAAAGCAGTCGAGGTCGAAGTTTGAAGCAATCAGTGCTTGAGCAACCATGCAAGTATGCTCGGTGTCGTCCGAGAACATTCCACGTCTGAGAAAAAACCTGTGCCGATCAGGTGGACCGAGCAGTCGCGTTGCACGTTGACGTGAAACGCCTTCATATGGCAAGCCCAGCGCATCACCGATGGCGGTACCAAGCAGAGAACCAATGATATGTGTTTGAGTCATGAGTCTCAGGAATTTCGGCTGCCAGTCAGGGAAATGCGAACATTCACAAATCACATAAATTTCTGGCGGGCATTTTAGCTGAAATCGAATATAATCACGACATTGCCCTCGTAGCTCAGCAGGATAGAGCGGCGCTTTCCTAAAGCGCAGGCCACAGGTTCGACTCCTGTCGGGGGTATTTTTCCAGATTCGACTGCAGACTGGCCCACTGATCCGCAGAACCCGGTACAACATTGAGTTTTACGGGGTTCCTTTTTTTTCGGCCCGCCTGTTTTCAGCATCCCGCATCTAGTCACGCTCCGCTTTGGTACGCGTACTTTTGAAACCCAGTAAACACTCGGCCGATTTCTTCGGGCTTGCAGAG